>CBKWFZ010000935.1:0-1919 GCA_966673785.1 uncultured bacterium | reverse complement strand
CCGGAAAGAGCCAGCCACTGCCCTTTAGCATTTCTATGCTTTGAATTTGCTCGAAGTTTCCATGATGCGGCGATCAGGAAGGCAACCGCGTTGACGGATTCCTTACCTCATTCATCTCCCAATGCGAACACGACTGGTAATACGAGTTTCTGGCGAACCGGCTTGCCATCCTGTTTTCCGGGGTTCCATTTTGGCGATGCCTTTACTACGCGAACCGCTTCCTTATCAATTGATTCATGCAGTGCTTTTTTAACGGTCACGTTCGTGACGGTTCCGTCCGGCTCAACGATAAATTCAATAAACACTTTGCCTGAGATGCCGTTGGTCCGCGCGTCTGCAGGATAATCAAGTTCGCTGCCGATAAACTGATAGAGTGCATCCATTCCGCCGGGAAAGGAGGCCGTCTCTTCGACAATAGTGAACACATCGCCTTGCTGGGAAAGTCCGGCCATCTTTTGGGTATTCTGGTCGTATTCCAGAATCAGAAATCCGCCGGAAGATTCTTTACCATTGGCAACGAAACCTTTTTCAATAATAACACCCGCCTCGGACGATCCGCGAACGTGTTCTTCATTTGACTTAAACACCTCAACTGCTTTTGGGAGGCCCCATTTTTTCTCGATTTCGCCCAGCGTCTTGTCACCAACGGGACCCATCTCGATCATGATATATTTTTTGTCGGGATTAGAACTTACCAGAAGATCATAACGCTCCTGGACATGCGGCGGTACATTCAGGGCGATGTGCGAATCCTGAGCTACATCGGATACTTCGGACATCATCTCATCATTGCATGAAACGACGAAGAAAAACGCGGATGCAGCAGCTGCAAGAGTCGCAATTTTCCACGGTCGGACCTTAAGCTTTATTTGTCTCATCATTTGAATACGTTTTAAGGTGAGTGAATTTGAAAAGTGATTGGCGATCCTTAAGTCGGCCGACAAAAGCGCAACCCTTGCCAGGAGGTTGCAGTACTCATTCAGTGATGCGTTCCGGACAGCTCGCGAATCTGCCTCAAACTCATGCAACTGAACGAATATTTTTCTATAAAGACGTATCACCGGATTGAACCAGAAGAATACGCCGATAATATTCACAAGAAGGACATCCAGGGAATGGTACCGTTCCGCATGAACGCGCTCGTGCGAAACGATCTGTTCTTTTTCCTTTGGGGTAAGCGACGCCGCGTTTCCGACAACAATGAAGCTGAAGAAGGAGAAGGGCGGGAGTGGCTGGTCAGTCTCCGCAATGCGCAGCGAACCATGCTGGACGGGTTTTGTACTGCGAATTACGGCGGATAGGCGAAGCAGTTGGAAAACGAAATTCCCGAGAAATATGATTACACCGGCTGCGTAAAGCCATCCTGCATACTGCCATACCGGGAATTCGCGTGGAGCATTACCAGCTTCGGAGGTACCTGCAACGACAATCTCAGGTAGCCATATCGTTGGTATGAGTTGTCCGACGCGTGAGAAGGCTTCAGCGTTGAAACTCAGCAAGGGGAATGTCAACGAGAGTACCATCGCAAGTAAAAGCACGATCCGTTTCAGACCAAAATCGGTTTCCCGGGCAAACAGAATCTTGTACGCGAGCAAAAAGAGGCACAGCCCCAGGTTTGCTTCAATGAGGTAGTTGACGTATGCGTTCATTGCTGTTGCTTTTTAAGTTCCTCAAGCAATTTCTCCATCTCGGCGATGTCCATCTTGTTCTCGCGGGCAAAGAAGGAGACCAGATTTTGAAAAGAGCCGTTGAAATATCCTTTGATGAGATTGTTCAGGTAGAACTTGGTATACTTCTCCCGGGGTATAAGGGGAAAGTATTCGTGTGTCTTACCGTAGGCAGTGTGATCGACAAAACCTTTAGACTCCAGGATCCGGACAATCGTTGAAACGGTATTGTACGCGGGTTTAGGATATGGC
>CBKWFZ010000934.1:0-1922 GCA_966673785.1 uncultured bacterium | reverse complement strand
ATTTCAGATGCGTCAGTTTTTTATTGAGACTTTATGGAACTAGCCGAGAAAATTCGAGGAACAATCCGCGACATACGAGATTATCCGCGTCCGGGAATTGTCTTCAAGGATATAACCCCGCTGTTGGGGGATCCCGGGTTGTTTCGCGAAATTTCGGCAGCGCTTGTTGCGCAGTACGCACCGTTGCATTTGGATGCGGTGGCGGCTGTCGAGGCTCGCGGGTTTATATTCGGCTCTATTCTGGCACACGAACTCGGCTGCCGGTTTATTCCGGTGAGGAAGGCTGGCAAACTGCCGTATCGAACCCGCTCAATGAGTTATGATCTTGAATATGGTACGGCTACCATTGAGATGCATGAGGATGCTGTGGAGCCTGGCTGGCGTGTGCTGGTACACGATGATGTGCTGGCCACCGGAGGTACGGCAGCTGCGGCAGGGGAGATGATTCGTGCCTGTAATGCGGAACTGGTCGGCTTTTCTTTTTTGATCAACCTGGGTTTTTTACCGGGCGAATCGGTTCTTCGGACCAGGTTTGGACTTGACCCGCAATACCTCACGGCGTATTAACCAATTCGCGTTTCGCTTGTTAGGGAAGTATGGAGAAAATTGTGCGTATACCTATGTTCCCCCTTGCAATCTTGCCTGTTCCCGGTGAGTTGGTGCCGCTGCACATCTTTGAGCCACGTTACCGCCAGTTGCTCCAGGATATGGAAACAAGTGACATCACATTTGGCATCTACTTCTCACATGAGATCAACCAGGCACGAATCGGTTCGCTGATGCGACTGGAAAGTGTGATCAAGCGTTATCCCGGGGGCGAATCTGACATTATCGTGCGATGCCAGGACAACTTCACCCTCGATCATCTGCTTCGGACCTATAAAGACAAACTTTATCCCGGAGGCGATGTCAGCTTTTGGGAAACGGATTCGAGTGTGCTGCCTTCGCCCGGGCTTTACGCATTGTTCGTCGAGTATCTCCGGCTTAGAAGAATTAATGAGCACGTTGCACCTTTCAATATATATCAAGTGGCACACGAGCTCAATCTCGATGTACAATCGCGTTATAAATTTCTCAGGCTGCAGAATGACCAACGTGAAAGCTTTCTTTTAAACGCCATCCGTTTTCAGATCTACCTGTTAAATCAGGAGGAAAAGAGTCGCGACGTTTTTCATCTCAACTAATAACGCCACGTGGCGACAGCGCATGGGGAATCCGTTATCAACGGCGATCCGGTGTCCGGGTTTGCTTTTTTAACAAATACTTTTCGCTGGGCACTGTTATTTTATTTCAACCGATTGTTTAACATTTTTTAACAGATTAGCTGCAACTTTCAACATGTCGTAAGCGTCTCTACAACAAACAAAAACGAAACGCTTATGAAAAAGAGTCTTTTATTCTGCCTGGCCTTTGTCTTCGCCGCATCAGGTCTCATGGCCAACAATCTTACAGCTTCGGAATACGGAACGACTCCCGGAAAAGAAGAAAAGAAGAAGAAAGTAACCGCTGTCGACGAGAGCAGCAGGACATTCCATGTGGCCAAATGTGCTGAAGAGAACAAGGTGTTCCTAATGATCGGCAAGAAGCCTAATACCAAGGTGACGGTTAAGGTTTACGACAAGAATGGCTCGCTCCTGTACAGTGACCGGATCAACGCCAACAAAGATTTTTCAACCATCCTGAACCTTCAGGCAATCGAAGGTGCAACCATTAAAGTTTCCGATAATTCCGGAATCAAGAAGGAATATAACATCTGACCCATCGCGTTTGCTGACTCCATTAATCGGTAAATAATCCGAAGTCTATCCGGTTTGCAGATTTCGCAAACGCTTTCTGCAACCGATTGACTTTTGATATGCCGGTGAATCTGGATTTCTTCCTCAAATCAATCGCGTGATTTCGTGATTTTGCCAGAGAAGTTT
>CBKWFZ010000933.1:0-1932 GCA_966673785.1 uncultured bacterium | reverse complement strand
TTCCGTCGACGTTGCTGATGCAACCACTGAAAAACGATACGTCTCCCCTGCTTTCAGATCTTTATTAAACTTCATCAGGTGCATGTTGTAATCCCAGTCCTCGTGAATCAGATCCGGTTCATGTCCGTGCTCTTCGGAAAATATAATACTGTTGCTTGCGGCGAGTGTGTGCTTGCCGGACGGACTTTTTCCGTATGAGGTGAGTAACGGAATAGTTACGTGCGGCCGGTCTATCTCGCTGTAAAGGTTCCGTACATCGGCCAGATGGTCAGGTGCTTCGATCACGCTCATTGGTGTCACCCGTACATTCGCCTTCGCGCGGATCTCTACGATCGCCATAGCAGTGTACGGCAGGTGACGTAAAGCCATAATGGTATGCGATACTGACAGCTTCTCGCCCACATTAAACGTCGTTGTGAGCGCAGCCGTCTTCATATCAAGCACCTGCCTGTAGTCACTGATGTCCCTTCTTCCGATCCTTCGCCCATCGACATCCAGATTCATATTAATGTGATTGAAAGTCTTGAGTATGTTGGACACGCGACCGCGCTGATAGTAGTCATAAACTCCATTGAGGACCACATCCTTTACGCGCATCGGCTCCGGTGAAGACACCAGCCCGACCATGCCGTTGGCTACCGTGACGCCGTAGTAGTTGGCGGGGTTGATGTCGGTGGCGGGGATTGTCCATAGCACATCCCCGTTCTGGCAATAACTGAGTTCGGCAAGGATGGAAAATAAGGTAATGAGCAGTATTGAGTACTTCATAAGGATAAGTTAGTGTAATCTCTGACTTTCTGTTCGCTCCAGAATTACGATCGAATCATTGTTCCTCACCAGAATGAACATCGGACGTCCGAGGATTGTGATTTGTCGTACGTTGCGAACTTGTCCCCGGATTCCAAGCGACCTCTTATCTACCATCAAAGATCCGTTTGAATTAATTCGCATTAAGTTACCGTAACTCGCATCGTACCATCCCATATCAACGTTGCTTTCGAAGAAATTTCCAGCAACAATCAACTGTGATTCTCCTGTCTCAGCGGTTGAAACCCTCGTGGCCGCCCGGATACTTGAAAACTGGAGGGGATCAGGGAGCGCTACTTCTTCAAATTTGCCTGATCCGTCGTTTTTAAGATAAGTGTTTGCGAGGTTGTTGACCTCATAAAGTTTCGAATCCTGCAGTTTCCGGATTCCGAACAGGTCACTAACTGACGCTTTCGAAAAGTCTTTTGCATAAAGAAACTTTTTCTTGAGCGAAGGAAGTTGCTTGGTGAGTTCTGCGTGACTGGCAAACGGAACTTCGCGTCCTTCGATAAGATACGTAAGTATTTGCTCCACCTGGCCGTTATCGTCAAAATCGTTCACGTACAAGCGCAAGGGCTGGTCTTCGTTCACTTCGAACCGCGTGTTGAGACCCATGTTGCCGACTATCAAATCGATATCACCGTCATGATCTCCATCGATTGGGTACACAAACCCCCATAGCCCGGTTGATCGCGTAATATCAACAACTTCAAATCCTTCCTTTCGGTGCATCATCGCAACGACCTTCCCCCAGTCGATGGTTACAACCAAGTCCTCTTTTCCGTCCCCGTCAAGATCGGCCCATGCTCCGTCCGTAACCATTCCAATGCTTCCAAGGTCTTCGCAGATTGTTTCCGATACGTCTTCAAACTTGCCATTCCCGAGATTTTTAAAGAAGTATGATGACGGAGCAAGCCCATACGATTTCGGAACTGCACGGCCACCGATAAAAAAGTCGACAAGTCCATCGTTATTAAAGTCGTTTGGAAGTACACAGGATGCGGTCATGAAAGCGTCCGGAAAAAATGATCTTTTATTAAATGTTCCGTCCCCGTTATTTAGATAGAAACGCTGTCGCAGATTAGGCGAATCGCCCCAAAATTCATTTCCACCTGAAGCCACAAC
>CBKWFZ010000932.1:0-1947 GCA_966673785.1 uncultured bacterium | reverse complement strand
CGCCGCCGCGATGGAATCACTCCCAGCGAGCAACGCGCCAAACGGTCAGGAGACGCAGGCTGAGGCGGCGACTCACTTCCCATCCCCGCCGGTGCCGGCCTGGGACACGTTGGCGGTGAGGAATACGCCCTGCACACGCGTGAATCTCAATGACTATTCACAGTGGTGGCGATGGACCCCCGGGGCGAACTGGAGGCAGCCGGAAGGCCCGGGAAGCGACCTTGATGCCCGGTGGAATCATCCGGTTGTGCACGTCGCGTATGAAGATGCAATGGCTTATTGTGACTGGGCAGGAAAACGACTTCCGACCGAGGCGGAATGGGAATTAGCATCCCGTGCCGGTGAACCTGCAAAGCCATTCGATTTCACGAGCGATATTGCAACAGGGGGCCGGTTTACGGCCAATATTTATCAGGGAAGTTTTCCGAATAAGAATCTCGCGGAAGATGGTTTTGCAGGAAGCGCGCCGGTGAAGACATTTCCTCCGAATGGGTACGGTTTGTACGACATGATCGGGAATGTCTGGGAATGGACGAGTGACTTCTACGACCCGGACTATTTTGCGCGCCTTGCTTCGGACGGGACCGCGATCAACCCCACCGGACCGCAACGTTCGCGCGATCCGAATGAGCCTGGTATCGTTAAGTATGTCACCAAAGGTGGCTCTTATCTTTGCGCAACGGACTACTGTTCAAATTATCGCCCGACAGCGCGTCAGGCTACAGCCTTTGACAGCGGTCAGTCGCATATCGGCTTTCGTTGTGTGAAATGAAAAGCGCTGATTGACAAGACGCATAAACCTCGGACAACGTGAGCTCGGAAAAGACTGCTATCCGCACAACGTACTTCAGCATCGCTGGAAACGCGGCGCTGGCCCTCATTAAATGGCTCGCCGGGTTCTTCGGGAATTCATACGCGCTGATAGCCGATGCGATTGAATCAACGGCTGACATTTTTTCATCCCTGCTTGTGTTATTCGGTCTGAAGATCGCGAACAGGCCGGCGGATGAAAATCACCCCTACGGACATGGAAAACTCGAACCCCTCGTTACATTCATGGTTGTCGGATTTCTTATTGTATCCGCCGTTGCTATCGCCTATCAAAGTATCCAGAACATTCGCACACCGCACGAGCCACCTGAATCATTTACACTGTATGTACTCGCTGCAATCTTGATATGGAAGGAGCTTTCTTTCCGGTACGTTATGCGGAAGAGTAAGCAAACAAACAGCTCATCGCTGAGAGCCGATGCGTGGCATCACCGCAGTGACGCCATTACATCGGTTGCTGCATTCATTGGGATATCGATCGCGCTGTTCATGGGGCCCGGCTTTGAGTCCGCTGATGACTGGGCTGCACTGTTCGCATCGGTAGTGATCCTGTACAACAGCTACCTGATCTTTCGCCCGGCACTGGGGGAAATTATGGACGAACACCTTTATGAAGGGCTGGTCAAAAAAATCAGGGCCGTATCCCTAACTGTAGATGGCGTGGACGGAACCGAAAAATGTTTTGTGCGGAAATCCGGGATGAAGTACCATGTTGATCTTCATGCAACGGTGAAAGCCACGCTCACTGTCCGCGAGGGACATGACATTGCCCACCAGTTGAAGGACAGGCTTCGTCAGGAACTGCCGGAACTTGGTCATGTGCTTATTCACATCGAACCCGCCCAGGAGGATTGAATGTGAAATTGGTTATCTCTAAGTAATCAACGTTAAGAAGGATATAAGGAACGCGGCGATGAAGGCGAAGCACTGAAAGACAGGGAACCAATGTCTGAAAACGAAAGGCAGCGGTTTCTTGAAGGATTGCGCGCGCGGCAACGAAGATCAATGTACCTCCGCATGTTTGTACTGTCACTGCTTGTATCCCTGGGCGGTTTGGTGCTGTGGTATCTCTTTTGATCCGAAACTGGTCCGGAAAGACCTCGCGATCAGGACCCC
>CBKWFZ010000931.1:0-1948 GCA_966673785.1 uncultured bacterium | reverse complement strand
CTGAAGATCGTTAAAGACTTTAATGTTCACCTTGTAGGCTGAGCCGTATTCGGTAACAATGTCACCCATACCGTGCTCCATGTAATCGTTGTTGGTAAGTTTGAGCACCGGTTTCTGAATATGCTGACACAGCCATACCACGGCTTTCCGGATAAGTGAATCGTCCCAGTCAATGCTTGTCAGAAGCCACGGTGTCTTTATGCGCGTGAGTGCTGACGAGGCGGCATCGTCGAGGATGACCGTGCAGTCACGATGCTTCTGCAGAAACGAAGATGGTATTTGATCTGTTACCGGCCCCTCCACCGCTTTGCGAATCACTGCAGCCTTGCCTTCGCCCCACGCCATCATGAACACCTTCGACGCCTTGAGGATGCTGCCAACGCCCATGGTAATTGCCTTGCGTGGCACGTTTTCCTCGCCGTAGAAATCACTTGCCGCATCTACGCGCGTAACCTGGTCAAGCGTGACGAGCCGCGTGAGCGACTTTTCTGTCGAGCCCGGTTCGTTAAAACCGATATGACCCGTCCGTCCGATTCCGAGGACCTGAATATCGATCCCGCCCAGTGCATCCATTTTTTCTTCGTACGCGCGACAGTACTCCAGCACTTCCTCCTTCGTCTCAAGCGTGCCGTCGGGTATGTGAATATTTTTCCGGGGGATATCGATGTGAGCGAACAAATGCTCCTGCATGAAACGCACGTAGCTTTGCAGCGCGGCGGGATTCATCGGATAATATTCATCGAGATTAAACGTGTAGACGTTTTTGAAGCTTAAGCCTTCTCGGTGCATTTTCACAAGCTCGGCGTAAAGCCGTGTTGGTGTTGAACCGGTCGCCAATCCAAGCACGACGGGCTTACCATCTTTCTGCCGGGATTTAATAAGCGCTGCAATTTCACGAGCGACAAAAACAGAACCCTGTTCGGAATTCTGAAAAATTTTAACCGGGATTTTCTCGAAGGCTGTGAGATCGTTATTCATATTAGTGTTGAGATTAAAGGCTTAATGCCTTGCAAAAATAAGGAAAAACCTTCGAAATTTTCAAGTGTTTGCGGTAACATAAAATTATGAGTGAGTTCCGAACAATCGTTAGTGTACCCCGGTCGACGCCGTTACTGGGGTTGAAAGACGCGTTTCTGACGGCTGGATCCTGCTTTTCCGACGCTATCGGTGCCCGACTCCGCGACCACAAATTTCTGGTGTCTGTGAATCCGTTTGGAACTCTCTACAGTCCGCTTGCTATCCATAAAGCACTCAGCTATGCTGCAACCGGAGCATATCCGGCAAACAGCACATACCTTCAAAACGGTGATGTACACGTCAATTATGACTTCCATTCTTCATTTTCGGCACTCGATGAGGATACGTTGCGCGATCGCATCGTGAACGCGATCGATACCACGAATCGCCGGTTGAAGACTGTTAACGTTGTTATGCTCACTTACGGAACGGCATGGCTGTGGCAGAAAAAAGACACAAAAGAACCGGTGGCCAACTGTCATAAGATGCCATCGTCGAAGTTCGAAAAGCGACTTGTGACATCCTTCGAAATCGAGTCGTCTTTTTCCACCTTACACGCGCAGCTTCGTGAAATCAACCCTGTCGTGCGGATCATTCTGACCGTAAGCCCTGTACGCCACGTCCGGGACACACTACCGCTGAATCAGGTGAGCAAATCGCTGCTGCGTGTCGCGTGTCATCAGTTGGCCGCCAACTTCGAGCGTGTAGAATATTTTCCTGCTTACGAAATAATGATCGACGATCTGCGGGACTACCGGTTTTACAAACCCGACATGATTCATCCCACGGAACAGGCAGAGGACTATATCTGGACGCGATTCCTGCACAGTTATATGGACGAAGAAGCGAATCAGTTCATTGGCCGGTGGGCATCTATCCGTTCCGCATTGCATCACAAGCCTTTCAACCCGACATCTTCCAGGCACAAAAT
>CBKWFZ010000930.1:0-1951 GCA_966673785.1 uncultured bacterium | reverse complement strand
CATCAAAATGTTGCTGAAGTTCTTTACGAACAGCCATTCTTCCGCATACCTGCGGGGGCTGGCGGAGGAGTTCGGAGAATCGACCAATGCCATCCGGCACGAGTTAAACAATCTGTCGAAAGCTGGTTATCTGATCTCGAAGGAAGAGGGCAGAACGATCATGTATCGCGCCAACACCACACATCCGCTGTATAATGAGGTCCGTAGCCTGATCCACAAATACCTTGGTATTGATAAGATCATCGACAATATTCTTTCACGGCTGGGTGATCTTGAGGCGGCATACATTATTGGCGACTATGCACGGGGTAAGGATACGGGAACGATCGAGCTTGTTTTGATTGGAAACATCGATGAACGGTATCTTGCGAGATTGGTTGTTAAGGCTAAGGGCCTGATTCATCGCAATATCAGCACGTCAGTTATGTCGCGTGAGCAGGCGGAAACGGCGGGATCGGAATTGGACACGGCGTTGCTCGTTTGGAAAAAGTAACGGAGAATTTTATGTCGGAAAACACAGTCATCATCAAACCCAGTTCCGGATGGAAGGTCGTCGACTTCCGGGAGTTGTGGCGATACAAGGATCTGCTGTACTTCCTTACCATCCGCGGTATCAAGGCCAAGTATGCGCAGAGCGTGCTCGGTGTTAGTTGGGCGATCATTCAACCGCTGTTTACCTCGCTGGTGTTTACGATAGCGTTCGGCCGTCTTGCGAAAGTGAGTTCGGATGGCATACCGTATCTCGTTTTCAGTTTTCTGGCACTTTGGCCTTGGAACTATTTTTCCGGAACGCTTACGGAGTCGTCAAACAGCCTGATCACGAATGCCAATATGATCACGAAAGTTTACTTCCCTCGGATGGTGTTACCGCTGGCGTCTGTCTTTTCAAAGTTGCTGGATTTCATTATTGCGTTTGTGGTGGTCATCGCCATTCTCATTTACTTCCGGATTACGCCCGGCCTCGGAATTGTATTCCTTCCCGTTCTTATTGCCCAGATGCTTTTGTGCTCCCTGGGTCTCGGCATGATCCTGAGTGCAATGGCCGTGCAATACCGCGATGTGAAGCATGCGATGACCTTTCTTGTACAGATCCTGATGTTTGTGGCGCCTGTGATCTACAGCACCAACGCGGTTCCTGAGCAATATCAGTTTTGGTTCAGCTTGAATCCTATGGTGGGTGTAATTGAAGGCTTTCGCGCGGCATTTCTCGACCGGCCGATGCCATGGGAATGGATCTGGCCAGGAAGCCTTGTGGCCATCTCGTTGTTTGTTTTTGGCCTGCTATATTTTAGACGAATGGAAAGAATTTTTGCGGATGTAGCATGAAAAAAGCAATGAGTGAAGCAGTAATAAAAGTTGAAAAATTGGCGAAGCGCTATCGTCTTGGAGTTGCTCGAAAAAAAAGCAATACTTTTTCAGAAGAGTTTTTATTGGCATTAAAGAGTCCTCTGGAAAATTTCAAAAGGGTGACTAGCCTTAGTAAATTCAATAATGACGACGAATCGGTATTTTGGGCTCTTAGAGATATAAGCTTTGAGGTAAAGCAGGGAGAAGTACTTGGTGTTATTGGTCACAATGGAGCAGGAAAGAGCACCCTTCTCAAAATCCTTTCAAGGATAACTGATCCGACTGATGGTCAAATAAGTATTAAGGGGCGTGTTTCTTCCCTGCTTGAGGTGGGAACGGGATTTCATCCCGAATTGACGGGTCGCGACAATATTTTCATGAACGGAACGATCCTGGGTATGCAGAAAAAAGAGATCAACAAGAAACTGGACGAAATCATTTCTTTCAGTGGAATTGAAAAGCATATTGATACTCCCGTTAAATTCTATTCGTCAGGAATGAAGGTGCGCCTAGGATTTTCCGTGGCAGCTCATCTTGAGCCAGAGATACTTATCATAGACGAAGTTTTAGCTGTTGGCGATCAAGACTTTCAAAAAAGATGTCT
>CBKWFZ010000929.1:0-1951 GCA_966673785.1 uncultured bacterium | reverse complement strand
TCCGCATAGCCGGCATATGAATAGAGACTCATATTCGCGAGTCTCATACGATTGCCATACTTCCGATTACCATACAACTGACCTTTCATACCGACGACATCCCAGACAAAGGGCATGAGTTTCCGGCGCCGGCGTTCCGGAACTTCATCCCAGAACTGGCGAATCACGGATGAGTCGCTCACGTACTTGTCGTTAAACAAAATATCCGGATCCGCACCACAAAACAGTTCCCGCCAACGGTATCCGTCAAGGGTAATAATAACCACGTTCTCTGTTCTGAGTGTTTGTGCAGTCGCCGTGAGCGCGGTGAGGCAGAACGACAATAATAGGCAGCGAATCATGCTGTGAATAAAATAAATAATTATGCCACAGCACGTTAAGGAAGGATTACAGAATTATTAAGCTAGTCGATGTTGGTTGCGGACGCGCTGCACCAGCTCCACCGTTGACGTGATTCTTGCAGCGACAGCCTTCCAATCCTTTGCTTCAAGCAACTCCCTCGGAAAAAGATGACTGCCCCTACCGACACAACGTGCACCGGCCCTGAACCACGAAGACAGGCTCTCCTCTGTAGGTTCGACACCACCGGTGATCATAAGTTTTACATCCGGGACTACTGCGAGCACCGACGATACGAGACCGGGGCCGAGCACTGATCCCGGAAAGACTTTAATCAACTCCGCTCCTAATTGCTTTGCAGAAATGATCTCAGTGGGCGTCGCACACCCGGGGATCCACGGTATCCTGTTTCGCCGGCACACCGCCGCCATTTCAGGATTCATCATTGGTGATATGATGAACGGAGCGCCGGCGTCGATGAATGCCTGCGTTGTCGCCGGATCCATAACAGTACCAATACCCAATATCATTCCCGGCAGCTCTTTGGTGCGTTTGACCAATACCGAGAAGACTTCAAGCGAGTTAGCCTTGCGGTTTGTCATTTCAAAGACGCGTATTCCGGCTTCATAGGCGCTTCTGATGATCTCGAACATTTCATCGGCATTGTCATGCGTGAAGAGCGGCACCAGGCCGGTCAGATCGATTTGCGAAAGAACAGTATCAGCGGTGGATCGGGTCATAATCAGCGGAGTAATTTACCTATGTGTTTGCCGGCTACAAGGTTTTCGATTTCTTCGATGGACACAACATTCACGTCGCCTTCAACGGAATGTTTAAGCGCGCCAGCGGCCGTTGCAAAGCCGATGATCCGGTCTGTATCAGCGCCCGCCATCGACGCGTAGACGAAGCCGGCCATGAATGCATCGCCGGCGCCAACGCGGTCTACGATCGGATTAAGGTCGAACACCTGAGAATCAGTCAGGCGTTTCCCGTCCCATAGCAGTCCTTTAAGCCTGTTATGCGAAGCATTGATCGTTTCTCGTTCCGTAGTAGTGATGGTGCGCACATTCGGGAACCGCGCCCCGACCTTCTTACATGCATCCTCGAAAGAATCACCCGATATACCGGCGCAATTTTCGAAGTCGGTAATGCCGGCGACCACAACATCACACTGCTCAATCAGTTCGGGCATAATTTCGCGAGGTGTCTTGCCATACTGCCACAGATTCCGGCGGTAGTTGATATCGCCTGATACGGTAAGCCCTTTCTTGCGCGCCGTCATGACCGCATCACGGCAGGCACGTGCCGCATTCTCCGATATCGCAGGCGTGATTCCCGACCAGTGAAACCAGGTTGCTCCATCTAAAATAGCTTCCCAATCGTATGCTTCCGGTTTGCAGAGCGCGAACGTGGAATCAAAACGGTCGTAGATGATCTTCGGTGAACGGATCGACGCACCGTGTTCCAGAAAGTAAACACCAAGCCGGCCCTCGTTGAAAACGATTCGCGACGTATCAACACCATATTGTTTGAGACTAGCCGTCGCGGCTTTGCCGAGGTCGTGGGTCGGCAACGCAGTCACGTGACATGCCGGAACGCCCCACAGCGAAAG
>CBKWFZ010000928.1:0-1957 GCA_966673785.1 uncultured bacterium | reverse complement strand
GGGGGGGGAATCAAAAAGAGAAAGGGAATGACAAACTAAAAGGGACTGCCATATTGGAGCAGTCCATTTTGATGTTGCAACGACATTAATTACGGTTGATTAACCGTTTTTGCCTGAGGCACGGATTCAAGTTCGATACGTTCCTCCTTTTCATAGCCGAACAGCTCGTCCAGCGTGAGCTCCTTCACCTTCCCGTACTGGTTCAGCTCGTTGAAGTTGATCTTGTCCTTGTTTCCAATCAATACGACGTTATAGGAGTTGTTCTTCAGGTATTCCTGTTGGAACTTCTCCACATCGTCGAGTGTGTACTGCTGTACTTTTTCGTAGATGTCCTTTCGTACGTCATAGTCAAGCCCGCGTTTTTTCGCAGACTCGTAAGAAAAGAGGATGGCGGTCTTGGTAATGCGTTCGCTTTCAATCTGATTCAGGATTGCATTTTTCGCTACGTCAAATCCGTTGTCTGAACGCGGGAAGTTTCGCAGCAGCCCGAGCATCGCTTTCATCGCCTCAGGTTGTTTGTCCGCCTGTGTTCCGATGTACGCGTAGAACAGATCGTCGTCATCCACGTGTCCGGCGGAACCGTAATATGCGAATGCGGAATAAGCCAGCCCCTGTGCCTCCCGTAACTCCTGGAATACGGGTGAGCTCATGCTGGTACCGAAGTATTCGTTGAAGAGGCGGCTGATCGGCAGACGTGTCTGATCGAATTGATTGCCTTTGTTGAGGAACATGATCTCAGCCTGTACCATATCGTAGTCAGTCCAGTAAACCTGAGGTGTGGCGTTTTGCTGCATGGCGAACTTCACCCGCTCAGGCGCGGGCTTCAGCTGATCCGGCAACTGGTGGTTCTTCTCGAGCGTAGCCAGCAACTTGTCTTCCGGCTCCGGTCCGAAGTAAAGAACGCGATGCTCCGTCTTTGTAAACTCACGGATGATCTCAACCAGCTCTTCGGCTTTCAGCTCGCGAAGTTGCTTGTTGGTAAGCACGTTCGTGAATGGCGAATTGGGTCCATAAAGCCCGTAACTCATCAGTCCGCTGAACATGATCGCCTGCTTATCCTTTTTAATATCCTCGCGCTTCTTGAAAATGCCGTCAACCATTTTCTTCATCGCGTCCTCATCGGCTTTTGGATTGGCAAGCAGTTTCTCGAACAACGCCAGCGACTGATCCATGGTTTCGGTCAGGCCTTCAAGGTAAATGTAGGTTTGATCCTGAGATGCATTCACACCGAAATTCGCACCCAGCTTGTAAAACTCTTTCTTGAAATCTTCGGCCGTCATGTCGTCAGTGCCCAGGTATTGCAGATACTCGATAGCGACCTTGATCTTCGGATCATTGTTGCTGCCCACGTCGGAGAGATAGAAAAGAGTGTAAAGATCGTTTTCCTTGTTCTGCGTGTACAGAACCTCGACACCCTTGTTCATCTTCAGCTTTTTAATATCCTTGCTGTAGTCGATGAACACCGGTTCCAGCTTATCAACTTTCTTTCCGGTGATCGCTTCGTGGAACGGTGATTTATTTTCCTTGTTGAGGTTCACTTTGGTGATCGTCGGCTTGTTAACCTTTTTCGCATTCGGATCTTTGCCTGTACGCTTGTACACGATCGCATAGTTGTTCGGCGAATAATGTTCGTTCGCGAATTTCACGATATCCTCCTTCGAATATCCCTTCAACCGGTCAAGCTGACCTATGTATTCATTCCAGGGAATATCGTTGGTGAATGCCATGACTAGGTCGTTTGAACGCGACCAGTTGCGTTGCGAGCCACGAATACGGTTTTTCTTCAGATCGTTGATCGTAGCTTCAATCAGCCAGTCTTCGAACTCACCCTTTTTGAGAAGTTCAATTTGTTCGAGAAGAAGATCCCTCACTTCCTCCAGCGTTTGTCCTTCGCGCGGGCGCCCCGTGAACGAATGAATGCTGTAATCATTCATCGCCTGTACATAGCAACCCGGCT
>CBKWFZ010000927.1:0-1957 GCA_966673785.1 uncultured bacterium | reverse complement strand
AGAGAACTTGGGAAATAAGGAAAATTTATGCCAATAGGGAAAAAGCTGGTTTTCAGCCGATTCAGTAACCGGTTTGTTACTGAATCGTACAAAGATGTTCAAAAATGAACATTTTTCCTTAGAAGCGGATCAGTGTTTTACGGAAAAGACATCAACGGTTTTTCCTTTGATCAGGTACAATCGTTCATCGGTTAGCAGTGCGAAATCCGCCGCATACGGTAAGTCGATCACACGCGATTCTGCGGTAAAAAGGTCAAACAGGGAAAGACGGTTGCCGCGCAGGTGATATACTTCTTCGCCGAGGAAGCTGAAGTAACGCGCTTCCGCTGCATCAATGGTTCTGAGATGATGCCCCAGCATGTTGAATATCATTATCGCCTTGCCGGGCTGAAGCATAAATACAAGATTTTGATATTCGCGCACGAAGGAAACTTTCGGGACGGCTGCAGAACTGTCACTGATCATGCTTTCAAAGAGCAGGCGGTTCGTGCGCAGATTAACCTTCTTCAGACTCCAGTCGGCTTCATCGATAACAAGCAGGTCCCGATCGCCCGATGAGCACGCGAGAAACGGATCGATCACAAAGGCGGAGTCGATTGTAACCGGCGGATTCTGCAGCGAAAAGAAAGGTGCGAAGAAAATGTATTGGGCATGTTTACGGTTGAATGCGAACAACCTCGAACCATCCCTGGGATCGAACACATCAGGTTTGAAGGGAAGCTGGCCCGAGGCCATTAGCGATCCTGAAGTACCGTAACGCGCAATTGAGTTATCGTCAAAGATCAGATAGAGTTCACCGGGGCGATCTACCGCGGCATAGTACACCGGTTTTTCGATCGTAAAACTCGTGAGTTTCTCGAACTGCGCCAACGCGGGAAACGCAACCATTACGAGAATCAGAATTACCGGCAGTCGAATCGTCATCTTAGTCAAAATTCTTTCAGTGCGAGTGTTTCGCCATTGTACTCCGCGTAAGTCGTAAAGTTGACCCATTCGCCGAGGTTCACATATCGGCTGTTCTCGCCAACCGGGATATCCAGCGGAAGGTGGCGATGTCCGAAGATGTAATAGTCGTGGTGCTGCATTCGCTCAAGTTCACGGCAGTAGACCAGCAGGAATTCTCCGTCTTCACCCTGAAAACGTTCCTCCTTTCGCGTGTTGCTGATCCGGCTGCTTCGCGACCACTTATTTGCAATGGCGATGCCAATATTCGGATGAATCCATCCAAACAACCATTGACAAACCCGACTGTCAAAAACTTTCTTGAGCACCTTGTATGTTTTATCACCCGGACCAAGGCCATCACCGTGGCCGATCAGGAATCGGTGCGTGTTGATCATCAGGACCTGTGGCTCGCGGTAAACCGGAATTCCGAGCTCCTGTTGAAAATAATCGAACATCCACATATCGTGGTTTCCTGTGAAGAAGATCACGGGTATGCCGCTGTCACGAATCTCTGCGAGCTTTCCCAGGAGCCGGATGTAGCCTTTTGGAACCGCGTGTTTGTATTCAAACCAGAAATCGAAAATGTCACCGAGCAGAAAGATCGTATGGGCGTCGTGCCGGATGGACTCGAGCCACCGGACGATCTTTTTTTCCCGTTCAAGACTCGAGGCGTGGTCGGGTACGCCAAGGTGAAAGTCAGACGCAAAAAAAACTTTCTTCCCAGGTGGAAGAGTAATGTTTGAAAGCATTCGCAATACGGTAAAAAAAAACTCAGGAGATATCCTCCTGAGTTCAAAAATAAGTCAATTCAGGGAAATCAAGGCTTTCCCATTGTATTCGGACGTTCACCCTCCAGCGTAGGGGTAGGGTCTACACCGGGTTGTTCCTTCTCCTGCTGTTTCTTTTCGTACTTTCCGTTGCCGTTGGTGAATTGCTGATATGTCGTCGGTTTTTCAAACGGACGTTTTCCTATCAGTCGTTCAAGATCGCTCTGGAAGAGGATCTCTTTTTC
>CBKWFZ010000926.1:0-1960 GCA_966673785.1 uncultured bacterium | reverse complement strand
GTTTTGATTATGCATCACCCGCGGAGATGTTCGCCGAGCACGCGCGGTTAACACGGGGTACGAACGTTGACATAAGCGGACTTTCTTACGCCGTTTTGCAGGAAAGGGGCACCGTTCAATGGCCTGTCCCTTCCGAAGGACATGCAGGCACGCCGCGATTATTTGCCGACAATAACTTCTTCACACCTTCGGGACGGGCGCGCTTCTTTCCCCTCAATCAGCCGGAAAATCTTTCCGAGCCCCTGACGGGTGATTTCCCGTTGGTTCTTACCACGGGCCGCATACGGGATCAGTGGCATACGATGACGAAGACCGGGAAAGTGAACAAGCTGAAGCAACACATTCCGAAGCCGTTTCTGGAAATGCATCCATACGACGCGCTGATCCGAAACATCAGCGACGGCGATATTGCAGAGATCGAGAACGCACGCGGCAAGGTACAGGTGCCGGTGAAGGTAACGCCTGACATCAAACGTGGAGTAGTCTTTCTCCCCATGCACTGGGGCAAGATTATGCAGCGCGACCTCGCCAGAGCCAACAACCTGACATCTTTTCTGGTTGATCCGGTTTCGAAAGAACCGGATTTCAAATATTCAGCCGTTGAGGTACGGAAGTATGAGAAACCACTTGAGAAAATTGTGATCGTTGGCGCTGGCGCGGCTGCTTACCGTTTCATTCAAACCTATCGCTCGCTGAACACACGCGACGAGATCATTTGTTTTTCGAAGGAAAGGGACCCGTTTTATAATCGCGTCCTGCTTCCCGAGTATGTGAACGATTCATTGACGTGGGACCATCTTCAGAAGTTCAGGGAAGGTGAATTTGAAAAACTGAACGTGACCTTGCATGTCGAAAATGAAATCGTTCTGATCAACCGCTCACGGCAATACGTGGTGGACAAGTGGGGCGGGAAGCATTCGTATGATAAACTCATTCTTGCAACAGGAAGCCGGGCCAATGTTCCAAAGGAGGCTCCCGTTCATTTGCCGGGTATCTTTACCATGCGGATGAGGCAGGATGCGGATTCGCTTAAAGCCTTTCTGAATTCGCAGGGACACGTGTTGATCATTGGCGGCGGACTGCTCGGACTTGAACTCGCTGCATCGCTGCGGGAAATGGATATCGCAATCTCGATCGTTCAGCTTTCAAGCAGGCTTATGGAACGACAGATCGATAACCTAGGTGGCCAGCTGCTTCTTGATTTTGTGGAAGAAAAAGGAATTCGGGTATATCTCAACGATCAGGTGCAGTCCATAGAAGGGGAGGCCGGAACCCGCGGGCTTACCGTGCAGTTGAAAAGCGGGAAACCGATCACGGTAGATGCCGTAGTTTATGCCGTTGGAACGCGACCGAATATTGAAATTGCCCAGGAGGCTGGCATCGAGACGTCCAGGGGAATCGTTGTAAACGAGCAACTTCAGACCAGCGATCCGAACGTTTTTGCCATGGGCGAGATCGCTGAGCACCGCGGATCTCTTTTGGGAATAACGTCGGCGGCAGAAAAGCAAGCTGATGTTGTGGCGCGTTTTCTCCACGGCGATGTGCAAAGCGTTTACGAAGGGTCGGTTCCGATGAACATTCTCAAGTTTTCCGATCTGGATCTATGTTCCATCGGTATCGCGGAAGTTCCGGCGAACAGCGAGGGTTATGATGAGATACTGTTTATCGATAAATCGATGCGGTATTACAAGAAGTGCATCATCCGTGATGACAAGCTGATGGGCGCGGTCCTGGTCGGCGACAAATCAGAATTTGCGGAATTTAAATCGCTCATAGAAAGCCAGATCGAGTTGTCGGAAAAACGCATGCAGCTGCTTCGGTCGGGAAAGGCGGCAGAACCGGTGATCGGAAAGCTCGTGTGTTCCTGTAATCAGGTCGGGGACGGTAATCTACGGAAGCTTGTGGAGGATGGCTGCACGACCCTGAATGATATTTGTCAACGCTCCGGGGCCGGCCTCGG
>CBKWFZ010000925.1:0-1960 GCA_966673785.1 uncultured bacterium | reverse complement strand
TGCCGTTAGCTGAAGTTTTCTGGCCCCCGGATGAGGAGATCTGCAGCATATTTCCGGTTAACCAGCTGGAAGCATGGGGATGCCATTGAAGCGCGAACAAGGACTCCTCATTATCATTGTGCTGTGTCCGGAACAGGTCGTCATAGTTCGGCAGCAAATCAAGGCCACTATTCTTACAAACATTCCCTGCATGGAGCTTTGCGAGGTCGAGAAGCGTTTGATCGCGCTGGCCGGCGCCGGGCGATTTCAAGCCAGCCCATGTCAGATAGACTTTTGCCAGCATACCCTGGGCCGCCCATGTGGTAACCCTGCCTTTGTCTGCAACAGGAAGATGCTCCGTAGCAAACTGCAAATCATTAACGATGAACTGGTAGACATCATCGACGTTGTTTCGGTAAACCAATGGTGAACTAATCAGACTCGAGTTATCTTCCACAATTGGAACATCTCTCCACAACATTGCAAGATTGTAGTACGCGAATCCACGAATGAACCTTGCCTCGGCCAGGGCTGCGTTCCTGATTTCTTCAGGGATACTCGCCGGAGCTTTTTCGCGGATACCGTCAATGGTAGTATTGCAGTGTGCAATTACCTTGTACATTGATCTCCAGTTTGCGATCATCGCCTGATTCGCCTCGGTAACGGCAAAGGTATTGAACTGAACAGCATCACCGTTCCAGCCCAGCACCATGTTTCCGCTTAGAACATCACCTACAGGCAGATAACAAATATAATTCCACTCACTCCATGGGCCACCAGCATATAGCGCAGCCGTAGCCAGCCTCAGTTCTTCCGGCGTTTGATAGAAATTGTCAGCACTTATATCCGTCAGGGACGGACGTTCGAGAAAATCTTCGCTGCATCCTGATATTAACAGCAGGACAAGAAGTGAAGGGACAAATATTATTTTAAGGGACTTCATAATGTTCGATTTTTCATTTGGTAGACATTCAGTGTGCTTTTTCATTTTGTCAATTGAAGACTTGCACCGACGGTGAACACACGAGGCTGAGGATAATATCCGTTATCATAACCTGCCGTTAGCGGATCCCAGGAACCTATCTCGGGATCCAGCCCGCTGTATTTCGTGATCAGGAACGCGTTGGATACATTGACGTAAACCCGCAGGGAGCTAACGCGCGCTTTCTGAAGCAGTCTCTCGGAAAAGGTATAGCCTAGTGAAATGGCCTTGCACCGGATGAACGAGCCGTCTTCCACGTACAGGTCAGAATTTCTGGTATTGTTATTCGTGTTGTCGTTCCGCAAACCGGGAATTGTGGTCTCTGGATTAGTCACGTAGACGTTATTGATATCGGTGTCCGAGCCGTTGGGGTCAATGAGAGCCAGTCTCGCATAGTTATTCAGCGTCTTGAAATAGCCGAAACTGGTTCCCGGCCACTCACCGGTCATACGCAGCTGATTATAGACCTTGTTACCCAAGTTGGCGGTGAAAAACACGTTGAAATCAAAATTCTTGTACGTGAAGGTATTATTCAGACCCATCTGAACTTTGGGAATAGGCGAGCCGAGGAAGGATTGATCCTCTGCCGTTATGACCCCGTCGCCATTGACGTCTTTAAACATAAGATCACCATACCAGATACTACCTGATGCGACACCAATGGGATAAGGATTCCCCTCGCTGTCGATAGGCCGTGCATGCGGGGCGATGCCGTTCTGTTCATCGCCAAGAAAATCCACGGCCGATGCATAGACGCCTTCGACCTGATATCCATAGAATTCCCCGATAGACCTACCTACCACGGTTTTGCTATACGGCCACCCTTCGAGCGAGGCCCCTTCGGTGTTGAGTTTAATGACTTCGTTAATATTGCGTGACGCTGTTAAGTCAGTTCGCCACGAAAAGTTGCTTCGCTCAACGTTTGTGGAACTAATGCGTACGTCAAACCCTTTGTTATTAATCGAGCCCACATTGACAATGGGCGCTTCCAATGCCCCG
>CBKWFZ010000924.1:0-1961 GCA_966673785.1 uncultured bacterium | reverse complement strand
ACTGTCTGGCTAGACTGGACAAAGCGATTCACGGAGGACTGACAATTGAAGAAGGGCTGATCACTGGTGGAATGGAAGCGTTTAAGTCGTACTTCAGTGGGTTTCACTTTGAGTATAATAACCGGTTTTCTGCGAAGCTGACGGAGAACTATTTTCTGTCCGAAGACTTCGTTACCTCGGTGTTCTACCTCTTTGAGGGCGATGACGTTACCAAAGACGAAATCCGAAACCGGATCCGGAAAGCGACCGTAGTGGAGATTAAGGCGTTACTGCGGGAAGGGATGGCGACGCGACCTGCGACAAAAACGCTTGATTTATCCAGGTCGGTCATCTTTGTGCTTGGCAATCTTGATGAAGCTTACAGCATGAGCAGGAACCTGAATCCTGACATCAGTGCTGATGAGTTTTATGAAGCCACGTCGAAGATCACCATCGCCGATATCAAGCGTGCACTGAGAAATCGTTTCAGGCCGGAACAGATAGCGAGGCTGGGGAACAACCACATTATTTACCGGTCGTTCAATTGTGCGCAGTTCCGCGCGCTGATCCGGCAGGAGTTGGATCGGATCGCCAGCTTCGTCAAGAAGGAATTTGGTTGGTGCCTCGTGTTTGATGAATCGGTGGTCGACATCGTTTACTCGGAAGGCGTGTTTCCTGCGCAGGGAACCCGGCCGGTTTTCACGACGGTGAAGAACCTGGTTGAGTCAAGGCTTAGCGCTATGGTTGTAAAGCTCGTGGAAACTCGGATGGATATCGACCGGGTTAAGTGGGCCTATGAGAACGGGCAGTTTCGTTATCACGTCATCGATGTGTCGGGCAATGTGATTTTTACGTTTGCCGATATCGCGAAGCTGAAGCTGGAGAACCTGAGAAAGAGTGTGGACCCTGAAATTCAGGCGCATGTTGCCGTACATGAGGCTGGTCACGCAGTGCTGGCGGCGCTGACGTTGAGGATTATCCCATCGGTGGTTGTCTCGCGAACGGCGTCAGACTCGGAAGGCTTCTGCCTTGTAAACTTTCCCAAAGGACCGACAACCAGAGACACACTCAAGAAAGATATCGTGATTACGCTTGGGGGTTACGTTGCCGAGAAGATGATTTTTGGCGAGGAACAAACTTCATCGGGGGTTGTAGCCGATATCGATGAGGCATCCCGTCTGGCGAATAATGCGGTGAGAAACTACGCGATGGGAAGTGATCCTATTTACCTGGCCGTGAATCCGAGAGATGATCATGCTTTCATGACGTCGCGGAAGTATGATTTGCAGGCGATAGCGATTATCAGGGCATGTGAGGCGCAAGCGCGAACGCTTCTCGAAAGGAATAAGCTGCTTCTGTTGAAGATGGCCGAATACCTGACGACGCATTCGAGAATGGAAGCACCGATGATTGAAGATTATGTAAAGCAGTTTTCAACAGAGAGCTGGGTGAAAACCTCGGGTTTTGTCAGCAGGGGCGCGTACTATCAGTTTAATACCGTTCTGCAGGCGCATCTCGCACTGCTCGAAGGTGAAGATATGCCTTTGTCGATAGCGCATCTTTTTCCAATGGAGAAAGAGGTACAGCATTGAAGGGCCGCCGCAAATGCGGTCCTTCAAAATAAAATCCAATCGGTACCGTGAGGGGATCGGCGTAACGAAAGACACGGGAAGGCCAGGGAATGGGAAGCGAAGATAGAAAAGCGGATCGAGGAGCTTAAGTGACACGCCGTAATCCCGCTCAAACATGCGCATGCGTAGCAGGATGCATGTGGTATGATTTCCAGGCTGTATATGTTTAGAACTCCCGTGAGCGATCGTAGCGGCACCCCGCCTTCGCTGCTGACGCGCGGGTCCGACGCAAGCTACGGCGGGCAGGCCCGCCTATAAAGTGCAGACAACGTTTCGAAGGCGGAGTATAGCGAAGAGCGCGACCCTGCCTGATCCGCACGCATCTCGTCATGCACTGCTTCAAAGATGTGT
>CBKWFZ010000923.1:0-1964 GCA_966673785.1 uncultured bacterium | reverse complement strand
CCTCACGATGCCGTATCCGGGTAGCGTGTATGTGGATTGTGCCCGGTACTTTTGAAGAAAGAAAACGGAAATGAAAAAGTTATTCTCTTCGGCCTCACTGAACAATGATATTGGGGTGCTGTTGCTCCGCCTTTCGTTCGGCGGTCTTTTCATCTACTTTGGCTATTCAAAACTGTCCAACTACGATGTGATTCTTCCGATGTTCGGGGACATAATTGGGATCGGATCTAAACTCTCCTTTAACCTCGTGATCTTCGCTGAATTTTTTTGTGGAATACTCGTTACGATTGGATTGTTCACGCGTCCGGCGGTTATTCCGATCTTCATCACGATGACGGTAGCATATTTCATTGCGCACGAGCAGGATCCTTTCCAAAACAAGGTATTGCCGCTATTGTTCTGGTTTCTCTGTTTCGTTGTGTTCCTGTTCGGGAGTGGCAGGTACTCCGTCGATTATTTCATGCCCTGGGGAAGGACAAACAATACTAAATCATAAATATCTAAATCATGGAAACAAAAACAAACACCGCGATCACCGTTGAGACTGTTGTTAATGCACCCATTGCGAAGGTATGGTCACATTGGAATGAACCTCAGCACATCACCAAATGGTGCCAGGCATCGGCCGACTGGCATGCTCCGTACGCCGAGAATGATCTGCGTGAAGGCGGTTCCTTCAAGACAACGATGGCCGCGCGCGATGGAAGTATGCAGTTTGATTTTGCCGGTGTGTATTCAGCCGTAAAGCAGAACCAGCTGATCCAATATGGAATGAGCGATGGACGTAAAGTTTCGGTAACTTTTACTGAAACAGCGGATGGCGTGAAAATAACCGAGACATTCGATGCTGAAAGCACGCATTCGCTGGAGATGCAGCGGGCCGGCTGGCAGGCGATCCTGGAAAGCTTCAAGCAGTACGTTGAGTCGAACTGAGTTCCGGTGGCATGAATCCGCCACCTGGTCCGGTACTTCATCATTTTTTTCCGTGCTATATTAGGGACTGGATCTTTGCTTATGAACCGGACACTTTTCACACTGCTGTTTTGTACCAATGCGCTGGTTTCATACGCGCAGCTATCCCGTGTGGAACGCGGGATAGTGCAGCAAGTGGATAAGAACATGCCCGCGTGCCGCCTGACACTTGAGCGAAGTGTCAATATTAACAGCGGTACGCTGAACGCTCCAGGAGTAAAGGAGGCCGCGTTGCATATGCAGGAAGAGTTTGACGCAATCGGCTTCCATACAGAATGGATCACGCTTGCGCCGGAGCTGAACCGCGCCGGCCATTTGTTCGCCAGGATCAATGGCTCCAAAGGAAAGCGCATCTTGCTTATTGGTCATCTCGATACCGTCTTTGAGCCGGAAAGTCCTTTTCAAAAATTCATTGTACAGGGTGATACGATCGCGCGCGGACCGGGTACCAATGACATGAAAGGAGGGAACGTCGTGATCCTATACGCACTCAAGGCGTTGCATGACCTTGGCCTGCTTAAGGATCGCAGGATCGTCGTGGCACTGCATGGCGACGAGGAAGAAGCTGGCCGGCCATTGAACCTAAGCCGGGCCGACATCATTGATGCTGCAAAAAACAGTGATGTCGCGCTTGCTTTTGAAACCGGAACCGGTTTCGGCGAGGCAACCGTTGCACGCAGGGGCACGACAAGCTGGATACTGAAAGTTTCGGGACGGCAGGCGCATTCAGCGGGCATATTCACGTCTTATGCCGGGGCGGGTGCCATCTATGAGACGGCCAGAATCCTGAACAGCTTTTATACGGACCTGCGGGAGGAGAACCTGACGTTCAATCCGGGATTGATTGTCGGAGGTACGGAAATCGAACTCGATTCTGCGGCGAAGCGTGGCCACGCAGCCGGGAAGACGAATATCGTTGCGAATAGCGCCCGCGTTATGGGTGACCTGCGTTATCTTTCCAATGAACAGCGGGAACGCGCTAAGGCTAAAAT
>CBKWFZ010000922.1:0-1974 GCA_966673785.1 uncultured bacterium | reverse complement strand
GACGCGATGATCACAACACCGGCACTACGTGCGAGTTGAAAGATTGCTTTTTCATCGGTGGCCGCCGAACGCACCGTCATGCTTTTTACCGCTCCGCCCGAATGGCATGCATCCATCAGGATAACCTGCTTCTGACTCTTGACCTGGGTGAGCATCTGACGCAGATCCGAGGCGGAAATCCCCTTTTGCACCAGCTGTTCCGAATCGCCGTAAAGACGCGTAACGTTGGTCGGAACAAGGTAGAACTCGTCGCTGTGTTCTTCATCCAGCGTGCCATGTCCGGCATAGTAGAAAAGGAAAACATCCTCGGGTCTTGCGTACGATGCCATCGTCTTGAACGCCATCATGATGTTATCGCGCGTCGCATCCTCGTCATATATCTCGATCTTGTTTATGTTGCGGAACAGTTTCCGGCCCTTCTCGTTCAACTTACTCACAAATGAACGCGCATCGGGCTGCGCATAATTCAGGTTATAGCTTTCGTTCTGATACTTGTTTATACCGATGGCGAGAACGTGGAGCGTGGACGTCACGAGTATTTCGCCTTTGTATTCAACCGTAAGAATATCGGGTCTCGATTCAATCTTCTGATAGTTTACAACGACGACTTTGAATTCGTTGACCTCGTTCACCATCTCGACCTCGTAGGTGCGTGTCACCTTTTCACCTTCACCTTTGGTCTTGATTTCATTATCGGTGATAATCAGTTTGTCGTTCTGGTAGATGTTCACTTCCTTGATGCCGCCACCACCGTCATAAACTTCCACGAGCAGCGGCAACTGCTTGGCCTGCGTATAGATCTTACCTTTCTCAAATTTCAGGAGGTCGGTGGAACGGCTGATTACGCGGGTATCGAAAAAAGCAGCAGGCGGACGATGGAGTTTGCTCAGGTCGAAGATGCGTTCACCGGATTCACGAAGAATGTCTTCAACGCGCTTGCCCTCCTGGATACTTTTGGCGACTTCTTTCGGACGAAACAGGATCTCAAAAAACTGTTCGGCTCCGTAGTAGTCCGCCAGTTTATTGATCCCGCGGTTAATATGCCATCCAAAGTACTGGCTACCTTCTGAAGAGCAACCAAAATAGCCATGGGGCGTCCAGCACACCCATTCCTTGTCTTCGGCAACGAACAGGGTTACGAAGGGAATGACCATCTCGGCAAGACCGCGATAAACTTCTTCGATATTTCGCACAGCCTTCACGCCATCTTTCTTAAGATGGTTGATAACATCAAGCCATGCTTTTCTGGTAGGCACATAGGTGAGCGAATCAAACGGAAGTGAAGAGAAAAATTCGTTCCATTCCGGCCCATCAAACGCCTGACGGAGTGTGGGAGCGTTGCCGGTATCCGAGAGTTTCCAAAGTATTATCGTCTGGTCTTCGCCGCCAGAGGCAAGGTAAACACCATCGTTGCTCAGGGAGATTGTACGGACCGCACCGAAATGGCCGACAAATTCCTTCACAGGCAAACCGTTCTTGTCGAACATCTTCAGCGAAAAATCGCTCGCAACCACCACGTTTCCGTCCTGCATGACGAGGAAGTCGAGGATTCTCCCGTCCTCGTTTGGATCGGTCTGAATACTTTTTCCACGGGGCAGCGACAGCTGGTTTTCACCGGTTTGTGTCACATCCCTGGGTGCTTTGCGCGCAGGGATCGCGTTATTGACCGGATTCCTGTTCATTATAAGCGATGCAAAATCGAACTTCGTTCCGTATACAGGCGTGCCACCTGATTTCAATTCCTGGCTTATATAAAGCTCCAATCCTTCACCAAAAGTCACGGCATGCACCGCGTTTCCCTTCCCTTTGATCTTTTGAATAGCCATACCGTTGATGGGATTCCAGAGAAGTATCTCGTTGTTGACGCCTCCCGCCGATGCAACGACGTAGTTTGTCATCGAAGGCGAGAACGCCGCGCAAAAAACGGTATTATCATGTCCTTTGAAGTCGGAGAATTTGTTTCCGGATGGAATT
>CBKWFZ010000921.1:0-1974 GCA_966673785.1 uncultured bacterium | reverse complement strand
CTTTCATAAGAAGTTTTCAATTTTACACTAACCAAAAACGCTATGGCAAAAACAGCGAAAAAGTCTGCTAAGAAAGCAGCAAAAAGACCGGCAAAGAAAGCCGCTAAAAAATCAGCAAAGAAGGTAGCTAAGAAGGCTGCAAAGAAATCAGCGAAGAAGTCAGCCAAAAAAGCTGGCAAGAAAGCTGGTAAGAAGTCGGCCAAGAAAAAATCGGCCCGAAAACCGAACGCGGCGTTCATGGCGCCGTTGACTCCTAGTGCCACACTTGGCGAAGTTGTAGGCACGAAGCCTCTTCCAAGGACCGAGATCATCAAAAAGATCTGGACTTACATCAAGAAGAATGGCCTTCAGGACAGCAAGAACAAGAGAATGATCAACGCCGATGGCAAGCTTAAGCCTGTATTCGGTGGAAAAGACCAGATCTCCATGTTCGAACTGGCCAAAGTTGTAAACAAGCATGTAAAGTAGGAGTCATCCTGCTCTCATAAGAAAGCCTGGAAACCCAGGCTTTTTTTATTTTCCTAAAGACGATACAAAGCTACTTCCCGGAGATGCGAATCCCGTTCTCCACATGACGTACACCGGGAACATCCTCGGCCAGATCTTCAACAAGGTGGCGAATACGTCTGCTGTCCACCTTCCCTGAAAGCAACACCTCACCTTCCCGTACATCAATTTCAAGATTTTCAACGCCAGAGTCCGGCAAACGCTCAACGATATCTTCCATTATCCGCTGGTCAGATCGCCGATAGTTTCGCGGTCCCTTACCACGGTTGTCAGCGCGTCCATCACCGGGCCCGTTAATCCGTTCCCAGTCTACCTCCCCATAGCCTTTGTTCTGCTCAAAGTCCCATCCTTCCCTGCCCGCACCCTCAAGGTGATGGATATTATTGCTGTCTCCATAAAAACCTTCATCATTGCCAGGATCGTAACGCCCGTAGTCCGAACCGGGATACCCCATCCAGTCGGGAATCGTATGCCGGTGATAGCTATAGCGCGGATATTTGTCTCTTTTTACATTATTGATCATATCGTTTCGCTTATTGCCCGTAAGGATGGTAAAAATCTGATACCACGCGCAACGCATGGGCTGTAGCAACAGCGTGTCAACGACCTGATTCAAGGTATTGTGTTTAACGATTCGACTCGCGTGTTACCCGATACGAAGCACGACGTCACCGCCTACCGGATAACCGGTACACGTCAGTGTGCGCCCCTCCCGCAGGTCGGACGTTGTCAACACTTCGTTATACGCCATCCAGACCGAACCTTTTTCACAGGACACGGCGCACGTCCCGCACTTTCCCGCCTCGCAACTATATGGGAGATGTATTCCATTTTTTAACGCCGTCGAAAGGATCGAATCCGGATAACGGGAAACAAATGAGTACTTCCGGCCTTTAAGATAGATCGTCACTTCATGCGGATCCTGATCCGGAGGAAGTTCGCGAATCGGCGGTTTCTCTGCGTTGAATATTTCCTTCCTGATGTTCGCTACCGGAACGCCTTCCGTAAGCAACACGATCGTAATCATCTGCATGTAGGCGTAAGGACCGCAGAGGTAGTAAAGTGTGCGTGCTTTCGGTAGTCCGGCATACGTCACGTTCACGAATTCGGCGACAAGCGCCTTGCCTAACCTCGCCCTGAGTAAGTTCTTAGCATTACTGAAAAGGAACTCCACGCTAAACCGAGGTGCATATGCATTTCGGAGGTGCTCAATTTCGCTAAGAAAAATCGTATCCTCCGGCGATGAATTACTATAAATGAGAACGACGCGCGGGAGTGACGTAGTCATCAGAATCGTCTTGATCAAAGGCAGCACCGGACCGATGCCACCCCCGGCGGCAAAAAAGAAAAAGCCTTCCACGCTTTCGATATCCTGAGGAAGCGTAAAGAAACCGGCTACGCCGATTGTCTGCAATACAGCGCCGGGCCTGACGCGATCCACAAGGTACCGGGAGTACGCTCCGTTAG
>CBKWFZ010000920.1:0-1974 GCA_966673785.1 uncultured bacterium | reverse complement strand
CTTAATTGATAGGGAAAATCAGTATCTCACGGACTTCGGAGCAGGAAATATTCGAAGGGATTTTTTCGACCCGCAGAGTGTCATTCTTAGACCAAGAAAGTTTCCAGTTAGATCTGGGGAATTCAGTGAATCAATTTTAATCGGAGAGGGTATGAGTTTCAAGTATGGGATGCCTCAAACAATTGTCTCGGATGGAGGAGAAGTTGGCATAACGTATGGTGATGCGGAGGTTACCCTTAATTCGGGAAATGGACGAAAAGTCGGTTTGCATTATCTCCGTATATGGTCCCTCGATGACAAGGGTCAGTGGAGGATCGTACTCGATATTATCGGTGGCTAGGTTCCGACGGATCATTTTGAGTCTTTCGCGTCCGACCATCTTGTTATCCATTCTTGCAAAAATACTTTTCGACATGAAACAAAATATCACACGGAACAGATGCATCTACCTCCTCGCTTTTGCGCTCTTTGTTACAAATTGTTTAGGTCAGGAGACGTTACTGCGGCGGCCTTTTCTTGGTATTCAAATGGAAGATACTGAAATGAACAACGGTGTCTTTGTAAGGTCGGTTGTCAGCGGCTCGACAGCTTCCGTTCTTGGAATAAAGGCCGGTGATGTTATAACCGGATTGAATGATTTGTCGGTATCTACCGTAGCCGAAATTCAGACGTTTCTCAGGAAGTCTGTATCAGGCTCAACCATCAAGATTTCATTTCTTCGAGCCAGGAAGAAACAAAATATTTCAGGGCTGCTGACGGAATTCCCAAAGGAGGTGCATAGGGGTTTGACGGTGAAATATGATTTTGTCAAGACGAAGCAATCGGTGCTGAGAACTATTACCACGTCACCGGCTGGAGTCAGGAAGGCGCCAGCCATTCTGTATGTACAAGGAATTGGTTGCGGATCGATTGACAATCCATTGGATTCAGGCAACACACAGACCGCCCTTGCGAGTCAGTTATCGCGGCAAGGATTTATTGTAATGAGGATCGATAAATCCGGTGTTGGAGACAGTAAGGGTCTGCCGTGTGATAAGCTTGATTTCTATACGGAAATGCAAGGTTATCAGGCTGCACTAGACAAACTCATTGAGCTACCCGAAAGCGCCGATGATAGTATTTACATCTTTGGACATAGCATGGGGGGTGTTTGGTCTCCCATGATTGCGAAAGGAAGAAAGATTCGGGGAATCGCGGTTTATGGAACGATTGGATCAGACTTTCACAGCTATGTCGTTGAAAGCCGCTTGTATGTTGCGAAGGCGCAAGGGCTTGATGACAAGGAAGCTACCAGGTTCATGATGGAACATGCCAGGTGTTATGCACTTTTAGAAGCCAATGGATATGATCATACTGTCACGCGCGAGAAGTACCCCGACTGCAATGAACAACTGGCGTTAATGAATATTCGCAGCCAGGATTTTTTTTCGCAATTGTTTGATCTTGACATCGGTTCCCTGTGGAACGATTTTGAAGGAGACGTCCTAACAATCTGGGGCGACGGGGATTTTATCTCTTTAGAGAGAGATCATAAGATAATAGCTGAGAGGATCAATGGCACGGGAAAAGAGCGGGCGTGGTATCAGAAAATTCCAGACGCAGATCACGGGATGGTCAACTCTGGGCAGCGCCCTATAACCTATCATAATGGTATTGGTGAAGCGGTGATCAAATGGTCAAAGCGGGAACTGAAGACGGGCAATTCACAGGTGGTAGAGTTTCCTGAAGATTCTACGGTGCAGCAAGTGGTTAAGATGGACCATGTGGAAAACGCGTATCCAAGATTTGGTCCAGGCAACTCGATTATCTTCCAGTCGAACCGTGATGGTCATTGGCAGATTTACAGAACGGATATCAACGGCAGCAACCAGGAAAACCTGTCCCGAAATCGATTCAACGATAATTTCGTAAGTGTTTCTCCCGACGGACGATTAATAGCATTTGTGTCTGACAGGGATGGCAACGAGGACATTT
>CBKWFZ010000919.1:0-1986 GCA_966673785.1 uncultured bacterium | reverse complement strand
CGGCAGCCAGTCTTGATAACTTGTTTGAAACCCTTGCGCTAACCGGAACGCCGCAGGAGAAGCTGCAATTGCTGCGAGAAACGTTCGGGCAAAATACCGCCGGTGAAAAAGGTGTAAAGGCAATAGAAGAAACATTCCGGATCCTGGAAGATTACGGTAAGGGACAGGAGCACCTTGAACTTGATTTGTCCCTGGCAAGAGGCCTAAGCTATTATACCGGATGCATCTTTGAAGTAAAGATCAACAATGTTTCTATCGGCAGCGTGAGTGGAGGAGGCCGGTATGATAACCTCACACGGGCTTTTGGCGACAAGGACAATCTTTCGGGAGTCGGATTTTCCTTTGGCGTTGACCGCATCTATGATGCAATGGATGAACTCGCCCTTTTCCCTGAAGACGCAAGCGTGGGAAGCAGGGTGCTGGTTTGCCACTTCGATGAAGATACGTTTCGGCATGGATTACGACTACTTTCACGCCTGCGCGATGGCGGAGTTGGCGCCGAAATTTATCCGGACGTACAGAAGCTGAAGAAACAGCTTGAGTATGCGAACAAAAAAATGATTCCATATTGCGTTGTCATCGGCTCGGAAGAAATGCAAAGTGGCGCGTACACGCTGAAGAATATGAAAACCGGTGAGCAGCAAAAGCTACCGATTGAAGGACTTTTGTCGGCGCTGGATTGAATCCGACTGAATGACCGAATAAAAAGATAAAAAGTACTAGCTTTACGATAAGCTCTTCATGACGCACCTGATCACGGACAACCCGCTTACGCTAAATGATCTGGAAAGCATTGTGTCGGAAGTCACAACCCTTTCGCTCTCCGATAAATCAAAAGCGAACATCGTCCGTTGTCGCGAATATCTTGACCGCAAACTGGCAGAGGCAACACATCCCATCTACGGGATCAATACCGGATTCGGATCGCTCTATAACAGGAACATTCGTGAAGACCAGCTTGGCACGCTCCAGGAAAATCTCGTGAAATCGCACGCCTGCGGCACGGGTAACGAAATTCCCGCGCACATAGTCCGGCTAATGCTCTTCCTAAAAGTAAAATCGTTATCCTACGGGTATTCCGGTATCCAGCTGAACACGGTACAACGGCTCATCGAGTTCTTTAACCACGATATCTTTCCGGTCGTATTTGAAATGGGTTCGCTGGGAGCATCGGGTGATCTCGCGCCACTCGCGCATCTCTCCCTGCCGCTGCTCGGACTGGGCGAGGTAAGAGTTGGCAGCGAACGATTGCCATCGGCAGAGGTACTGCGCGACAAAGGATGGGATCCGCTGATCTTTCAGGCGAAAGAAGGACTCGCCCTGCTCAATGGCACGCAGTTTATGAGCAGCTACGCCGTGTGGTGTGTGATCCACGCCCAACGTCTACTGAATATCGCTAATCTCGTGGGCGCACTTTCACTGGACGCATTCGAAGGGCGGATCGAACCGTTTCAGGCTAACGTTCACGCTATACGCCCTCATCCCGGTCAGGTGAACGTGGCCACTGCGATCCGTGAGATTCTGAAAGACAGTGAATTGATAGTTTATCCAAAGAAGCATGTGCAAGACCCGTATTCGTTCCGCTGCATCCCACAAGTGCACGGCGCAAGCGCGGACGCACTCAGTTACTGCAGCAATGTGGTTCTGACCGAGGTCAACAGTGTTACGGATAATCCTAATGTATTCCCGGAGGAGGACCAGATCGTCTCGGCCGGAAACTTCCATGGGCAGCCCCTTGCGCTGACACTTGATCTTCTTGCCATTGCAACTGCCGAACTTGGAAATATTTCCGAACGACGAACCTACCAGCTCATCAGCGGCGTGCGGGACCTTCCCAATTACCTTGTGGCGAATCCGGGTATTAACTCAGGATTGATGATACCGCAATACACAGCTGCCTCACTGGTAAGCCAGAATAAACAATTGTGCACACCGGCGTCTGTTGATTCAATCGTGTCATCCAATGGTCAGGAAGATCACGTGAGT
>CBKWFZ010000918.1:0-1992 GCA_966673785.1 uncultured bacterium | reverse complement strand
CTGGAACGGCGCAAGATGTGGGAAACTCCCTGGTATCTGTATACCTGGGACAAAGTAACGTATGAGTCTGACGGCGTCACCCCGCAGCTGACGAAGGCGTTGCGTTCCACTTTCTCCGATGCGCGATTGACACAGGAATTCGCGTCGCGCCTCAACACCAACCTGACCGGCTTGTTGAACTACGACCGCACTTTCGGCAATCACACCTTCGGAGTTCTGGCAGGCGTTACGAGGGAGAAATATGAGGGCGATTTCATTTCGGCCTATCGCCGTGAATATATTTCCACGCAGATAGACCAGCCGTTCTTCGGCGGTGGGACGCAAATCATTACCGGTGGCGATGATAACAGGAATACGTTCAACCGCGCGCGCCTCGGTTACTATGGAAGGGTAACCTACAACTATCTCGAAAAGTATCTTTTCGAATTCATGTGGAGAAGAGATGGCTCATCTTTCAATCCTCCGGATAAACGCTTCGGCTTCTTTCCCGGAGTGCTGGTAGGATGGAATATCTCGAACGAAAGCTTTTTCTCCGAGAATGTACAGGTCTTCAACTTCCTGAAACTTCGCGCATCGTATGGTCAGATGGGTAATGATCAGCTTTTCCAGGTAGATGCAAATGGCAACCCGACGGACCGCCTGATGGAGTATGCGTATCTGTCAAACTATGCGCCGTCAGAATACCCGATCAATAGTCAGGTAGTCAAAACGTTGATGGAGCGACTCGTTCGGAATGAAAACTTCACCTGGGAGGTTTCGAACAACTTCAATGTGGGACTGGAAGGTACTGTGCTCAACAACTCGATCGATTTTACTTTCGAGTACTTCTATAACAAGCGCAAGCAGATGCTGATCTACAACCGGGGAACCACACCGACGACGTCCGGGATCGCATCCAAGCTCCCTCCGGTGAACGGCGGCGAAATGGATAACAAGGGATTCGACTTTACGCTGGGTTATAACGGGAGAGTTTCCGATGTCAGGTTTCGCGTTGGAGTCAACGCCGGGTACAACAGAAACAAGGTAGTTTACATGAACGAAATTACCGCGGCACCTTCTTATCAATGGCAGACCGGAAATCCCTGGAATGCATATCTGGCGTACAAGGCAGACGGTGTTTTCCAGAATCAGGCCGAGATTGATACGGAGGAACTCGATTATTCTGAAGTTACATCCAAGCTTCTGCCTGGCGACCTTAAGATCGTCGATCACAACGGTGACGGCCGCATCAACGCCGATGATAAAGTTCGATTGGACAAATCCAACACGCCGAATTTTAACTACGGAATTCAGCTAAGCGCCGAGTACAAGAATTTCGACATTACGATTCTATTCCAGGGTGCTATGGGTGCCTTGCTGAGATTCGGAACGGAGTCGGGAGATATTGGAAACTATATGAAGTACAGCCACGACAATCGCTGGTCGATCGATAATCCGAGCGCTGAACATCCCCGTCTTGCAATACGCAACGATACGTGGTACAGCGGAGGCGAGTATGCGCTGAACACCTACAATCTTTTCAACAAGAATTATCTGCGGTTGAAGAACGTGGAGCTGGGTTACAACGTGCCGGTAAGTTTATCTCAGAAACTGGCGATCAGCACCCTGCGCATCTATGTGAATGGATTGAACCTCGTTACGTGGGACAAGTACAAGATCTTTGATCCGGAAGCGGATAACTCCGGTCTTCAGTACTACCCGCAATCTCGAGTGCTCAACACCGGTGTACGCCTCACTTTTTAAATTGAATCAATGTGTTTTAATATAAAAGATTTACACATGAGAAACAGAATATTCATATTAATGATCGTACTGCTGACGCTTCCGTTGGCATGCGATACGGACTTCCTCGACACGGAACCGGTAGGCGCTGTACCCGCTGAAACGACGTGGAGTGATGGCTCACTTTCCCAGGCATTCGTTTTTGGAATCTATTCCTTCCTCGGCTACGGTGGGTTTTGGTTGACGGTGACTCTTCGGACTGGGGCCGCC
>CBKWFZ010000917.1:0-1993 GCA_966673785.1 uncultured bacterium | reverse complement strand
ATCAATTCGCCTTAAGCCGAAAAAATCTGCCCGATGTTTTGAGTGATCTTCAGTCATCGACCACCAAATAAAAAGGTATTTTACCGGAAGTACGCGCCGCAGTTTGGATAAGACGTGGATTAACTTCGGCTTCGGGAATGCACTCACCATTGATGAGGAGCAGATTGGTTTCATTTGTGGCCGGATTGATAAATATTCTGGTTTTCGAATGGCACGCTTTATTCGATAGATTAGCAGTCGAAGAGCCCGGCCTGCGCCGTGATCCCTGGCGGCATAGAAGACGGCATGCGAACATGATTCTTTAAAAAGACATTGGCGTCGTTTCTGCTCAGGTATGAGAATCCAATAGAGGCGAATTACATAGATGAATACAATCCTTAGCATTAGGTTGATTTTTGAAAGACAATCATTTGTTTTGTGGTACTGTAACCTGGCCTGCCCCCAAATCCGAAGCAACCGGAAGATGGTGCTACCCATGTTGAGATGCTTTCGACCCGTACGTAAGACCAGCCTTGCTCCCCGAGTTTGTTGATCAGGGTTTGCAATTGTTCTGCAGCAGTTTCAGACACTGGCCGTTTCTGATCTGCGGAAGCGATGAAGGGAATTACCTTATATTCCATCTTGAACTCGTTAAGTTATCGACACTTGCAGCCGCTGCCGGTGATCCATGTACAACAAGCGCTTTCGCATTCACTTTTGTTCTTGTTTGAGCAACCGCAGTTCGCGGTCGTTGGACAATTTCTTCCATCCTCGGACGAATCACATCCATATATGTAACACACAATGACCAGGGCGGAAGTCAGCAAAGCGATTGAGCGGGCAGTTTTATTGAAAGACAATCTTTTTGATATCGATTTCATTTTTTCGTTGTTGTGTTACCGTTCTTGACTCTTCTTTTGACTGTTGAGTAAATGCGACCTGCGATAAATGCAAGGAATCGAAAAAGATTGTAGAGTATCAGTCCGATAAAAGTCGCCGCACCGACGATCACAAGAAGAAGTAGTCCATGCTTACTTTTTCCCCAGGAACTTCGGAATGTCAGACCCGGAATACCTGTCTTGAGTGAGAAGCCTCTTGTGCCGATGGATCCCGCGCGGCCACGTACACTTCCTGAGATTCCGGATTTGCTCAGGTTAAGCCCGGCTCCTTTTCCCAGGTTGATTCGCTTCTGATATCGAAAGCTCATTCGGTCACTCTCTGAAGTCTTAATTTAGTAGAACAATAGCAGGTTACATTTTTTTGTTTCCGAGCGCCTGCATTCAGTTCCCCAGTATCGTATTTGATTTCCGGGTTGGAACGGGAAGGGATTTCGCTTGTCAGGCCGCATCGGTCGGACTCTCTTAAGTGAGTTTGAAGAGGTCGCGGTTATTCTCGATTGGTGCGCGAATTATTGAATAATATTGCATTGCTTTAAACTACAGCGGCGAATCCACCACCTTTGTTCAGGATAAAATCGGTGTCGTAAAAACCCCGGTCTGTGCTCAGCAGGAAGCAAGTAAACTTGGCGGCAACCTGACGGCTCGTGTCCTAATGCCAGAGAGTTGTTCCCGACGCGATAAATCTCACAGTCCCTTGAGTGTATCGGTGATCTTTATAGTAAAACCTAGATTGAAGGCATGACTTGGCACGCAACGGCCGGTGGATGATCGAAAGGCTATTTTGGAATACAAGAACGATCTATGCTGCGTGAAGTGTTTAAGTACTGCGACCTTGACTTAGCCGCGGATCCCATCAATGTAAGCAGCGTGCCTACGGATACAACAAATACTTCTTCCTCATTTCCTTGTATCGACTCAGTCCTGGTTCCCAGCTGGCGCGGATTTCCTGTTCACTCGCTCCGGCGATGATTTGCTGTCTGAATTCACCCACGCCGATCTGCATTTCGATGGTGTTCATTTGGTTACTCAATTTGGAATCGAAGAACTTTTCCTTATGCGGGTGGGCGTTGTATAGTTCCATGATCCATTTGATGTTGATCTGCCCGCTTTTCCGC
>CBKWFZ010000916.1:0-1994 GCA_966673785.1 uncultured bacterium | reverse complement strand
GGTTGAAGAAACGCGGCGGGAGAAACGCTTTCAAGTTCATAGAATGGTCCCATGAGCGAGCCGTCTTCAAGTGGACCGTCGTTGTAAGCATTCACGGCATCACCGGCAAAGGGATCTTTAGAGGTCGTCCATTCCTGATTGAGGTACACGGCGTCCGGGTCAAGGTCAAAAGTAACGACCGTGAGAACATTACGATCAAAGTCATAGCTTCCCGCAAAGGGCCTCGCCCCTCCTGGTGAAACGCCGATTTTGCCACGCGATCGTCCATCGGCACGGAATAGTACGAGGCTATCAAGAACGCGTAACCGTTCCGGCGGAATTTGCCCGAAATAGTCAGCGGTAACACGCGATGCGCCAGCCTCACTCTGGATGGGAATCATTACAACGGTGCGGGGCGAAGAGACAAACATATCCAGCATCCAGATACAGGGCGCACCGGTTTCACGCGTCCATGGCATTTCACCTGTGTTCGTAATCACGTTATCCGTCCGGTAGCCAACGGTTTGTACATCCGGTCCTAACGTAATTCCCAACGCATGCTGTATTTCTTGATTTGTAAGAATACCGATCTCGCGTTCCACGGCCATTTCAAGTGTTGTACCCGCGTAATTCAACAACGTCATCGCCTTGGAAAGCGCAACTGAGGTATCACTCTTCGTCACGAGAGTCCAGGGCTCTATGTCGATAGGCGGCGGCGTAAACCAGTTCTCAAAGGTCATTTCCGCATTCTGTTTAAAGAAAAGCGAAAAGGCGTTTCCCTCCGGGCCGAGCCAGAATCTGTTCTCGCCGCCGAAAGCATTCATATGTGCATCTGGTGAAGATCCAAACGCTTTATAGTTGACCCAGCCAAAGCTCACGCCAGCCTCCCATTCGGCAGTTGACGTAAAAACCTTTCCCTGATATTTGGGAGATACGATAACCTGTGCATCGCCGCGCCTGAGTATCGCGACGTCATCATGTTCGGCAAGAAAAACACGGTCATATGCAAACGTGCCTTCAGTCAACGTCTTCTCAGTCCCGCCTGACTCTTTCTGTGGCTGACACGCGAGCAGGATAAAACAAGCTGCGATATGCCAGATCGTGGATGATTTGTTGTCTTTCATTGCTCAACTTTATGGTTGAATCCGTTTTTCGATTAGCCGATTTTTTCCGCAAATACTAAGCGAATTTTGCAGGGCGTTGCCTTGAACGAACATCATCAGACAGTGGTTTAGCCGACGAGAGCGAATTTAAATATTCGTCGATGAATGTCTTGCTGATCAGTTGAATAAATGTAACAGCGGCTTTGTGATACTATGCAGAACCGTTAAGTTTACCGGCCTCCAAAAGTGCGGGCGTTTGTTGCCGCAATCAGCCATTAAACTTGGCGAGATTCCCCCCTTGGGTGCAGACTTTAACCTGTTAGTTTTGTAAGACAGACAAGCATCAGAGAACAATTGCATGCAATGCTCGTCTGAACGGAAACAATTCAAATGAACTCAGAAAAAACATTAATAAAAGATACGGAGCCGAAGGTATCAACTTCGCTTTGGCAGGCTCTCGGCGACGCACTCAGGGGAAGCGAAGCGGACTATACGCAGATCCCTCTCAACCGCGCTATATTTTTGCTCGCGGTTCCGATGATCGTTGAACTTGCGATGGAATCAACTTTTGCCGTGGCTGATATTTTCTTCGTAGGAAAACTCGGACCATCGGCAGTCGCAAGCGTCGGATTAACCGAAACATACCTGTTCCTGTTGTACTCGGTGGCAATGGGCCTCGCAACGGCAGTAACCGCGATCATTGCCCGAAGGACCGGTGAGAAGAAAGGTGGGGAAGCGGGTGTATCCGCGGTGCAGTCGGTATATCTCGGTATTATGGCATCGATACCTTTTGCGCTCGCGGGAATCTTCTTTGCAAAGGATCTGCTGATATTAATGGGCGCCGATGCATGGAGCATCGAACACGGATATCGCTATACGCAGTGGATGCTGGGCGGGAATCTTGTGATCATG
>CBKWFZ010000915.1:0-1994 GCA_966673785.1 uncultured bacterium | reverse complement strand
GGTGGTCTTGATCGTCGGGCACGCAAGATTCGCGCCGGCACTCCATCCGATATAAGGGGTCCCGCTGTCGATCTTCTTCTGAATCAGTTCCAGCAGATTATCTTTATAGATCCTACTTAGCAGCGCAAATGTGTTTCCGCCTCCCACGACGATTCCCTCGGCGTCTTCAATTGCCTTACGTTTTTCCGACACACGGTGAAGGCTGAATATTGCATAGTTCATTTCGTTGAATACCTGACGTACAGCTTCTTCGTATTCATCGAGCGGGAAGGTGACAGCGGCGTACGGTATAAAGATCAGGTTTTTCGGTTTTTCTCCCAGAAAGGCTTTGACCAACGGGCGTGGCCAGGTGAAAAAGACCGACCCGGGCATTGTCGAATTGCTAAGCAGAAGCAGTTTTCTCATCAGGAGGATGTAATTTTAACCAGGAATTCATTTCCAATTCTGTTTCAAACCTATAGCTTTGCGATTAAAATTTCCATACCATGGTTGAGCAATATATTGGAGACGGAGCTAACTTATTCATTATCATCGTCGCGGTGTTGATCGGCTTTGCGACTGCACTCGGGTACCTCGATTTCCTGAAGACAAAGAACAAGCAGGAAAACGATTGAACTGGCATCAGGCACATCAGGCTATAAATGAAAAGCCCCGGTTCATCGATGAACCAGGGCTTTTTTGTTGATCCCTGTCGCGCCTATGGCTGATTGTAGGGGGAACGGTATGTCTTCTGGTAATCCGTGAGTAGTTTTTCCTGATAGCCTTTGTCGGCGACATATTGCAGGAAAATGTGAAACTCCTGCGGAGGACGGTATCCGGGAAGCGACGGCCGCCCCGGAATCACCGGTACGATTTTGAAGTCTTCGGTAAGAAAAACAAAGTTCGGATAGCTCAACTGATTGTTTAACAGAGACGCCGCCAATTCATGATACCCGCCCCGACCGGAAGGAACAAAGTTGAACGTGGTACCGCGGAAGGTGACTGGTTCCTTTTGTTCCGCGTTAAATTTTACGGCGTAATATTCCTCGTTCAACAACTTCGCAATAGCGGGATCGGAAAACGTGTTCTTATCCATCACCTTGCAGTAGCCGCACCAATCGGTGTAAACGTCAATAAAGATCGGCCTTTTCTCATGTTCTGACTGCTCGACAGCTTCTTCAAAAGTCAGCCACTTTACGGGATTGTCTGCCTTTCCGGACTGTGCCGTGGATGACAGCCAAATCAGTATAGCCGCAGCTGTAAACAGAATTTTCTTCATGATTCAGTGTTTTACAAGATAATAAAAATCGGGTTCCATGCATAGATCGGTCGGCGCCGCCCGGGGTAACCATTGTTCAGAAATGCGACTACGAATTGTCCGGATACGCACATATCTTTCTCAAAAAGGCTTAAATCGACCCTAAATTCTGCTGTTTTTCCTATGGCACGCCGTTCGCGAGTGGTGATCGCATGAACAACACGGTTTCTAAACGTCAGATAACGCTGGTAGTCGGGATACTGGTCGCCTTGTTCATATTTCTCGGTTTGATCACGCAAACGTTAACCTTTACCGACAGCGGCGAATCACGTTCAAAGCCATCCATGCGGACGATCCTGAGAACGGACAAAGTTCTGCTTCCGCTCAATTCTTTCTGGGAGCGTTTTTAATGTTGAAGTAGTCCTTATTAAGATTGAAGACTACCGATAACCGGTGGCGCGAAAGACTCGTGATGCGCTGATCCGAGATCGGGATCTGATAGCCATAAAAGAAGTTCAGGAATCCAAGCACGGTAAGTCCGGCTTTAGGCGTAGCAACCCAGGCGCGCCGGTCGTTGCCTTCGCTGTTGTAATCCTTGTCGTAAAAATAGGTGACGTCAATTGCAGTGCCGAAGACACCGGCGGTGAACTCATAGCCCAGCTTGGGCCCGATTACATAGTTTGTGTTGTCCTTAATAAGGTCCACCGAAATATAGGGGCCTTTGGATGCGAGACTGAGTGGATGTCGATAGATATTA
>CBKWFZ010000914.1:0-2004 GCA_966673785.1 uncultured bacterium | reverse complement strand
AACTGGCCTGGAGGAATAACCCCGTGAATGAGATCCTGCGCAGGGAGGTGAAACGGAACGAGTATCAGGTGAAAAGAAATGCCGGCCAATGGCTGGATATGTTTTCCATGCAGGGTAACCTGAACGAATTCAACCTTAATGCCCAGAATGAACAACAGGCAGACAGGGCCAACTTCTTCCCGAAGTACAACTTCCGCGCAGCGCTTTCGCTGGGTATGTTCGTGACCATTCCGATGACCACGAAAATGGATCGTCAGTCGCTGGCAATTGCCGAATCCAATCTGGATGCGCAGAAGCTTGAGATCCGTAATGTGGTGATGAAAACGTACAATGACTATGTATTGAAGGAGAAGATATACAAGATTCAGGCTCAGGTATTTTCCGATATAGAAAACGCGCACAAGCTGCTGGAACAAAAATTCAAGAACGGTGAAACGACGTTCGAGAGCTACTCTGCAAGTCAGGCCAATTATAACCGTGCTTCGATCGTCCTGCTTACCGCAGAGACAGATTACAAGAACACCAAGCTTGACCTGGAGAAGCTTATCGGGATGAACCTTGAGGACGTAAGATAGGATCAGCCCTCAACCCAACTTGTTTCTCCTGACGGCGCCGGTCCCGTTGCTTGAGCTCGCATGCAAAAGAAAGAATTTCTTAACTACATCCATTATTTCCGGGGGCTTGCTATTCTTTTTATAGTCGGCCTCCATGCATGCGTAACGCTCTTATGGGAAGACCGGGTGATTCAGCGAAAGGTGCTGATCATTCTTTTTAATAACGGAACAGTCCTTTTTGTTTTTATAGCCGGTTTCCTTTTTTTTCATTTGAACAAAGACCGGTTCAGCTACGGCGATTATCTTAAGAAGAAATTCACGTACGTGATCCTTCCTTATCTGGTGGTATCGGTACCTGCCATCCTAGACAAGTTCTTTTTCGATAAGACCGGCGAGCACTGGTGGATGAATCAGGCGTTCTCCGATATGTCTGTCCCGGAAAAGGTTGGCTTTATGCTCGTAACGGGCCGGCACATGGGTGTTTTCTGGTTTATCCCGATGATCACCATCGTCTACTTTGCCGCTCCTCTGATCCTCCGGTTCGCCAAAACGCAGGCGTTCCTTTACATTATTCCTGTTTTTACGATTCTCGGACTATTCACATTCCGTTTTGGCTACTATGCCAATATTGCTCTCTCCCTTGAATATTTTCTTCCCGTGTACTTCTTTGGAATATGGACATACCGGGTAAAAGAGTTTTTATTTGCCCGGGCCCAAATGCTGATGCTGATTCTTGGTTCCGTTTTTTTGGCGCTGACCATCTGTGAATTGATGGAATGGGTTCCATTCAGTGAGACCATCGGACTTCGCGATGTTCAGTATACGATATACCGGTTCAACTGGAACAAATTCAAAATACACATCTTCGCAATCGCCGCGCTGCTCTTTTTTTATCACTGGCCGGAACGAAAGTTTCCTGTTCTCAAACTCATGGGCAACTACAGTTTCGGTATTTACTTTGTCCATCTTTACGTTATCCAGGTGTTCCGGCTCCTCGATCTGAAGGGCTATTTCCGGATCTCCCCTCCGAATATTATCACGTTCACGCTATACTTTGCCGCGGTGATGCTTATCACGGTAGGGCTGGTTAAACTGGTGCGTATGGTGCTGAAGGATAGAAGCAGATATTTTATTGGCAGTTAGAGGTATGACAAACGAATGGAAATTCGGCATCATTGCAGCAATCCTCGCACTCGGAGTATTCTTTGGGTCAATACACTTCTTTCACGGATACCTGCGTTCCGAGTCCGGTCTGGGTGGTGAGCTTAAAAGTCCGCCGGATTCATTGTATCAGTACAACCTCGCTGATGAAGCACCCTTCCGTTACCGACTGCTTTTTCCTGTGATCGTCAAATCTTCGTATGATGTAGTTTCAGACGGAGAAAATACGCACACCTTCTTTGCAACGTTCAGGTTCTGGAGCGCATTGTTCTATGTGACAAGTGTCGTC
>CBKWFZ010000913.1:0-2011 GCA_966673785.1 uncultured bacterium | reverse complement strand
TCTTCGCCGTACCGGTCCATGAGGAACTGCTCAGCGCCGCGGTCGCCGATAAAGGTTGCCAGGTTTTCATTAAAGTCGACGGTGTCTTTTACAAAGATCGTCGCATGCGACATTTCGTGAATGATGAGGTTCGCAAGGTCGCCGTCACTGCGTTCCAGCATTTTGCTGAGGATTGGATCCGTAAACCACCCAAGTGTTGACCACCCGCCGGGGTTTCTGATGATCACGTCCCATCCCTCCTTTTCAAGCTTCTCCTTCAGCTCTAACGCAAGGTCCTCGCGGAAGAAACCTTTGTAGGGAACTTCGCCCAGTATCGGAAATCTCCATTGCTTCGGTTCGAGACTGAATTCCTGCGATGCGAGAACAACCCACATAACCTCCTCGCCTTTCTGGTCGAACATGGTGCGGTAATTCCGGGTATCTTTCAATCCCAGCGAATCGATAGCATACTGGCGCACTTCGTCAATCAGTTTCAGCTTAAGTTTGAGTGAGTCGGGAAAGCGGGGATCGTTCATGAATTCCTCTACCGGTCGCGCGTTCCATACGATATGAAGTTGACCGCTGGCCTGCCGGATTCCATAAACCACGAGATCCCAATATACCAGTACAAGCACGAGCAACACCGCCCCGACAGCAAGCAGAATTCGTTTGACCGTTCTTCGTATTGAAACTGGCACTGGTTATCCGTGAAAGATCCAAAAATGCAAAAATATCGCTTTGACACAAGATGACACAAAACTTTTCAGGACGACAACTACTTGTAACTAATTTAATTAGCTATTAAAAGTTAAAGCATTGGATATAACAGAACGCCGGAAGGGGCCCCATTTCCGTTTTTATTTTTAGGACGAAGTAGTAATTTCGAATCACCGTTGTGTTTAAAGAAATGATTTACCAGCTGGCAGATGCAGGCAATGCATAGGCTGATGGTTCATGACTTGAACCGACTGCTAAAATCACCCATCAACACGAAAAAATTTAGAACCATGAGCGATGCTAAAGAAAAACTGAAGGCGCTTCAGTTGACAATTGACAAACTTGAAAAAACGTACGGTAAGGGTACCGTGATGAAACTGAGTGATGAGAAGGTAGTTGATGTGCCGGCGATATCAACCGGATCACTTGGACTGGATATTGCGCTCGGAATCGGCGGAATTCCACGTGGCCGGATCGTCGAAATCTATGGACCGGAATCATCAGGAAAGACCACACTGACGATGCATTGTATTGCTGAGGCGCAAAAGAAAGGCGGACTGGCTGCCTTTATTGATGCCGAACACGCATTTGACAGAGCTTACGCTGAAAAGCTTGGAATTGATACAGAGAACCTGCTCATCTCACAGCCTGATAACGGTGAACAGGCGCTCGAGATCGCGGACCACCTCATTCGTTCGGGAGCCATTGATATAATCGTTATCGATTCCGTTGCCGCCCTTGTGCCTAAAGGTGAACTCGAAGGCGAAATGGGTGAAAGCAAAATGGGGCTTCAGGCGCGACTGATGTCGCAGGCACTTCGCAAGCTCACCGGGACGATCTCCAAGACGGGATGCTGTTGCATTTTCATCAACCAGCTTCGTGAAAAGATCGGTGTGATGTTCGGAAATCCTGAAACCACCACCGGTGGTAACGCATTGAAGTTCTACGCGTCGGTCCGCCTCGATATTCGTCGTATTGGTCAGATCAAAGAGGCTGCAGACGACATCACGGGTAACCGCGTAAAAGTAAAGGTTGTGAAAAACAAAGTCGCGCCGCCGTTCAAGGTGGTGGAATTCGATATCATGTATGGACGTGGGATTTCAAAGTCCGGAGAAATCATCGACCTCGGCGTCGAACTTAACGTTGTTCAGAAGTCAGGTTCATGGTTCTCTTACAATGGCAATAAGCTCGGCCAGGGACGCGATGCCGTAAAACAGCTCATCGAAGACAATCCGGAACTGATGGACGAGCTGGAAAAAAGAATCCGCGAAAAGCTTGTTGGCGAAGGTGCAAAAGTATTGGAAGAGAAAGTGTA
>CBKWFZ010000912.1:0-2012 GCA_966673785.1 uncultured bacterium | reverse complement strand
CGAGGAGCTTGTCAAGGAAATCCTTGCCGATTTTGAACCATCACTTCCTCCGGGGGTAAACGTACGCATCGACAGCAATCGCGCCGAGGACTTTCGTGAGCGTCTTTCGCTGCTGACAAACAACGGTCTGCAGGCTATTGTCATTGTGATGGTGATCCTCGGTCTTTTCCTGGAATACCGCCTGGCTTTCTGGGTGATGATGGGGATGGTGATATCGTTTATCGGAGCGATAATATTTCTGCCTGTCGTCGACATCAGTGTAAACATGATCTCCATGTTCGGTTTTCTTATCGTGCTCGGCATAGTAGTTGACGATGCCATTGTTGTCGGGGAAAATATTTATGAATACCGCCGAAAGGGATACAGCTACATGGATGCGGCGATTCTCGGCGCAAAAGATGTTTCCAAACCGGTAGTCTTCAGTATCCTCACGACTATTCTCGCATTCGTGCCGCTGCTTTTCATTCCGGGTGAAGCGGGAAAATACTGGTGGCCTCTGCCAGTGGTGGTGATTGTGGTCCTTATCGTGTCGCTGCTGGAGGCGTTGTACATACTGCCATCGCACGTCACGAACGCGCCGAAGCGCAAATCCGGCAGGGTAATTCAGCGACTGGAAAAAGGTCAGCAAAAGATAGCGGGAGCATTTGACCGTTTTGTTAGGCGCGTCTACGAACCGTTCCTTGACCTCTGTCTCCGGTACCGCTACATCACACTAAGTTCCGCGCTGGCATTACTTCTCCTCGTCGGCGGATATGCCTGGAGTGATCACATGGGAATGGTGCTGATGCCCGAGCTTGCCGCCGATGAAATAGAGGCAGCCGTGAGACTGCCCGTCGGCACCACCACGGAGAAAGCAGCCAAAGTAGCTATGGAGATCACCGCCTCGACACAGCGTATGTTCGAGCAACACAACCTGTACGAAGTTGCCGAAGGCATCAAGACCAACGTACGCGGGAAAGATTTTGTCGATGTTGAGATTGTCATGAAGCCACCTGACGAACGCGACTTTTCCGCGAAACAGATGATCGACCTGTGGCGTGAGAATATCGGCGACATTGCCGGCGTCGATCAGATCACCTTTGAAGCAGAACGCGGACCCGGAGGCGCAAGACCTGATATCAGCATCGATCTCAGCCATCCCGATATCAGCGTGCTGGAACGGGCAAGTCATGCGTTCATGGAACGCGTCGCTACCTTCTCCGAAGTCCGCGATATCAATGACAACTATAACATGGGCAAAATTCAACTCGGTTTTGAGTTGTTACCCGAGGGAAGAAACCTCGGTCTCACCCCCACGGATGTGGGACAACAGGTTCGCGATGCTTTCTATGGCGCACTGGCGATGCGGCAGCTCCGCGGGATCAACGAGATCGAAGTGCGTGTAAAACTTCCTCTTGAAGAGCGGAAAGATCTTTACAACCTGGAAGACTTCATCATCCGTGCGCCAAATGGCACCGAAGTGCCTTTGATGAGCGTTGTTCGCGTTACGGAAGGCCAGACCTTCACGAATATCAATCGCCGTGACGGAAAGCGGGTGGTAAACGTCAGCATGGACGCGGAACCCGCCCGCGCCCAGAATCGCGTCCTTGAATCGCTGACCAGCGAAGTACTTCCCATGCTCCGGGCCGACTTTCCAGGCATCACGTGGACATTCGAAGGCAGTGAAGCCGAAATGCGCGAATCGACGCAGGCGCTATGGTCCGGGTTCATCATCGCCATGCTGTTGATCTTCGCGCTGCTTGCGATCGCGCTGAACAGTTACATCCAGCCCCTTGTGGTCATGCTGGCGATCCCTTTTGGCATCATCGGCGCCGTCATCGGACACATCATGCTGGGTTACGATCTTTCCCTTGTAAGCCTGATGGGCATCATTGCGCTTTCAGGCGTGGTGGTGAATGACTCGCTCATTATGATCGACTATGCGGCGCGCAACCGTGGTGAGCGTCCCGCCTTCGAAGCTATCCATGAAGCCGGTGTGCGAAGGTTCCGGCCCATCATCCTTACCACACTCA
>CBKWFZ010000911.1:0-2021 GCA_966673785.1 uncultured bacterium | reverse complement strand
ATGTATCAACAACACCGCTGCAATCATCGTGTAGATGATCAGTAATTCATGCAACGTGCGACGCGCGCCAAACTTAGCCGACAGTCTCGCGTTCAGCAATGCGCACACTGACATCAGCAGGCCAATGCCTGCGAACAGCCAGGGAAACCATGTGGGTTTACCGTAAATCTCGCCAACGATTCGTTCGGAACTGGCGACATAGGAACTTAGCCCGGCGAACAATATCGTAGTGACGCATGTATAGCGCAGGAACGTGGGATTGGTAATTACGCTGCGAAGCGAGTTCCGGATGGTCTTTGAGTCAATTGACATCCGCCGGTCCGGAGGCAACGATTCATCCAGGCGCATTGACCATATGAAGATGACAACGGCAAACAGGGGTGGCGTGAGGAAGACGGCCTGCCACGACGCTACCGAAAGGATGGCCAGCCCAAGAAACGGTGCAAGGATCGGTGTGAAAAGAAAAATGGTCAGGATGAGTGACATGACGCGCGCCATCTCGTCGCCGGCAAACCGATCGCGAACGCCGGCAACAGTCGTCATGAACACCGCCGACGCGCCAACGCCGGCGACAAACCTTGCCGCGAGCATAACCTCGAGACTGGGCGCGAAAGCAGCACCGAGTCCGCCAATGATATACAGGGGAAAACCAATACGCAGGACCGGTATTCGCCCGAACCGGTCGGAGGCGATCCCGAATGGGAGCTGGGCGATCTGTCCCATGAAAAAGAACACGATAATCAGCGAGGTGGCAGTTGACTCCCGCGGAACCATGAAGTGGGTGCGAAGTTCGGCGAAGACCAGAAGCATGATGTCAATACCCAAAGCCGTCAGCGTCATGGTGCACGCTGATAATGCAATGTATTCTCCCGATGTCATTCGCATAAGTTCCAAAAATAGTGTTGTCACGGGACTCGTCAGGGGGGCGTATGCGACGATCGGAGGGGGCAGTCAGGCCATTGTTGTGCGTTCTACGCCGATCCACGGAACGTTTGAAAACTTTTGTACCTTGACGTGTATTCAGAACACAATAACAGATCAATTCATTTACTGATGAAAAAACTAAACCCTATGAAAGTCGTTTGCTACTTGTTATTCCTGATTGTGCTTTTTGGACCGGATGTCTCTGGTCAGGATGAGGTTGTTCCGCTGTACGAAGGTAATGCCCCGGGTTCCGAAACATGGACGTGGTCGGAGGCTGAAAGTGACAGCAACTCCTGGAATACACGGGTAGTTTACAATGTCAGCAGGCCAACGTTAACAGTTTTTCGACCTGAGAAAAGCAACGCGAATGGTACCGCACTGATCATTGCTCCCGGTGGCGCCTTTCACGCGCTTGCCATCGACAGCGAGGGTTTTTATGTGGCGGAATGGCTGGCAAAGAAGGGTGTGACGTGCTTTGTTCTGAAGTATCGTCTTGCCCGGAGCTACACAACGGAACCGACAGCCGAAGTGATGAAGAAGTGGGGATCAAAGGAGTTTCATGACGCCGCCAACGCAACGATTCCGCTCGCAATCGTCGATGGTCGCGCGGCGATTGAATATGTGCGGGAGCACGCTGAAAAGTATAATGTTATCCCGAACCGAATCGGAATCATGGGCTTTTCCGCAGGCGGTACGGTTGCCGCAGGCTCATTGTTTGATTATAGTCACGATAACCGCCCTGATTTTTCTGCGGCAATCTATCCATTCTTTCCAAAGGAGATGATCGGCGAGGTAGCCAAAGACGCCCCGCCGCTCTTTGTTCTTGCGGCATCCAACGATGGTCTGGGACTGGCGCCTCATAGCGCCGACCTGTATTCGGCATGGTTGAATGCGAAAAAAGATGCAGAGCTCCACATGTATGCGCGCGGCGACCACGGTTTCGGTATGCGTAAAAATAACATTCCGACAGACCAATGGATCGAACGGTTTTCGGAATGGCTCGACGTCCAGGGACTACTCAACGCGCCAGATCCTGAACTCCGGCCGTATCTGCGAAGAACGTTTGAATCCGCCGGTAAATATTTACCATACCGCAT
>CBKWFZ010000910.1:0-2024 GCA_966673785.1 uncultured bacterium | reverse complement strand
ATTTCAAGGTCAAAAGAAAAAGTAAAATCCACACTATTTTTTACGCCATGATCGGCTCACTTATCCAACTTTTAGCCGCTTAATATTCTGGTGCCAGCAGTCGGCTCTTTTGCAACTTGCACACAACAACTTAATTATCGTATAAGATAAAATTACTTGCCTGCGGTTGAGGAAAATAGTCTACTATACACTGATCGTCAGTACGATTCGTGAAGAATTGGATGCTTGGAAGTTTGAGGATTGTTGGCTATTTCGCACCGCAAAGAGATGTATTCATAACCGCGACCTAATTAAGCTTTGCGAACATTTCTAAAAGTACAGGCAGTCAGATATAGAGAGGGCTCCGACCGGTTTCTCGCTGGGTTAATTCCTTTGTGTGAAAAGATCGACGAAGCGGATGAACATATCTGCATCTTCCCTTTACCTGGAAATCTGCTCAGTGTAATCCGACTGCTTACGGCGAATCGCATTACGTACGAAATTGAGACCTTGAAAGAAAGTCGTGAATGAGGGGCGGGCGGGCATCAATAGTTGGTTGATAGTAAGAAATGTTGGTTCATGTCCGTCTTACCAGATAATCTATTAGAGCTTCCGCCTTCTTTGCTAACTCCCCGACACAAGCAGCGTCTCCAACTCCTCCTGCTCCTGCATGCTGACCCCGCCTTCGGTGCGACGTTCCGGCGCGGGCGTTGTCCTCACCACATGAATCGCTGGTTTTGATTGAGACGCTTCTTTTTCCCTGTACACTACTTTTTCGATGTACACCGTGTCCCGATCCGACGGAAGGTAAACGGTATCGTAGGCAATCAGCTTAATCTCCCGCGGTACAGGAGTCGGCGCCTCAGGTTGAAGCAGCATCACCAGCAGCGCAGCTAACCCGGCGGCGATCATGGCGGTGTACGCCGGAATCCTCACGGAAAACAGGCGTATAATGGACCCGTTGACCTTTCCGGAGCTACGCATCACGCGGCGCAGTTCATTAAGCGTCGAAGGAGCAGGACGTACCGGTGTGAACCCGCTCATCAACCCTCCGACAGAACGAAGCTCTTCATATTCCGCCTCGCCTCCGATGTGCAGGTGAACGAGATCCCGTTCGTTCTCATTCAGCTCCCTAAACGACTTTTCCGCAAGCAATTGCTCCAGCATATCGATTGCACTCTTTTCAAATTCCATATTGCAGTTTGCGTGTTTGATAACTTCTGATCTCCGAACACAGTTTCTTTTTCAGATAGAATAAACGGCTCTTCACCGTGCCAACGGGGCAGTCAAGCATCGTCGCGATCTCCTCGACCGACGCCTCCGCCTCATAACGAAGCGAATAAAGATGGCGGTCATCTTCGTCGAGTGCACTGACCGCGCGATCGAGAAGCGCTTTCCGGTCGCCGCTCACGTCGTCGTCGGGAAGCTCCCTGGTAACGAGTTGGGCATAGCTTGCCCTGACGGCGTTCCGTCGATACTCGTTCTTGCACATGTTGTTGGCTACCGAGAACACCCACGTGGAAAACTTCCGTCCCGAATCGAATGCAACCGGATTCTCAATCAGCTTCACGAACAGATCATGAAGGAGGTCCTGCGCTCTTGCCTCGTCACCCGACATCATGCGGAAAAAATAGCGCACCAGTCGCGCACTGTACCGGGCATACAATTCATCGAGCGCGCGCTCCTGACCGGTGGTAATCAGCCGCATCAATTCCTCATCCGACTTCTGTCTGTAGGCGCGACGAAAAAGCATGCTATTTTTCAAGTACCTCCATAAATACGCGGAATCCAATTTCGGCAGCGGGCCCGTCGTATGTGTTAATCGTGCGTATCGTCGATTCCGACGGAGCGTGATTCCAGCTTCCGCCACATGCCTTTCCTCTTTCGTTCACCATCTCCGCCACATTACCAACTACATCATATAGCCCAATGCCATTGGGAAAGTATGCCTGGACCGGTGACATCAGCAAAAATCCATCGGCGGTATTCATTTTCGTGGCTACACATGGACGCTGATCCTCCGGATACTTGAAGTTGCCAAGCGC
>CBKWFZ010000909.1:0-2025 GCA_966673785.1 uncultured bacterium | reverse complement strand
GGACTTATCGGGCTCCGTAGATTAACCAATGCCCTGAAGGCCGACTCCGTGAATGGGTACACTCTGGTTTAGAGTTTCTTAACCATTGTGAATATTCTGTCACGCCCGGGTCTTCGATGTTGTAGTATAAACAAGCAATGCATCGGGATCGGCTTGGTGGACATATTCAAAAGCTCTGGCGATGAATTCGTCTCCGCGGATCTGATATCGTGTCGACTCGCGGCAGAACTTGCTGTTGTTATCGTCGATCAATTCATCAACGACATCCCATGCCGTAGATCGTACGCTTATAACGGCCAACCATGGCGGTGATATGCTCTTTTAGTTTGCGCGGAAGGACATCTTTCGGGACGCGTTCGCCTTTTTCGTCCTTGAACACAGTCCGGAGTCTGGTTATGCCAGCAGAGGGATGGATAGGGCCCATCTTCATCGCGTTTTCCGCATTGATGCTGTTGAAATGTCTGCGGATGAGCTCCGCCCCGGGACCGGTGATGTCGCACGGGGTGATGGCAACGCCCATCAAGAAGTACTCCTTATATATATTCTTTCAATCCTTTTCAGGAATCAGTCTGCTGCCCCTCACAGGCAGCGAATGGAATCCGACGGAACAAAGTAACAGGATCACAGACGGGGGGCGGAATAGATACAATGTTTAACCCACCTGCATAACGCGATTCTGCCTTGGACTGGAAATCCGTGCCTAAACTGTATGATTTTTCAATTTCCGGCTTAAAAGACCCCCGGGACATCAAAATTATAGTGAAAACGGGGCTTTTCTTGCAACCATAAATTAAATCGGTTGCATACGCTTGGATAACCATTACAACGATTTAAATCGATTACATTCTAAAAATAATTGCAATCGGTTGCATTTTTAGTTTTCATCGCTGATCTTTAGTCACTCTTCGGGGCGGACTCACTCCGGAGGCTAGTCCAAACCTTTATTCCATTAAACTAAACCCTATGAAAAATGTAGCTCTACTACACGCTCTTCCCGACAGGAAAAGACCCCGCTGCCTTTCCTTGTTGGTCTTGATTTTCGCAGCGTTGGTAACACAGGCCGCCTACGCCCAAACTTCGGTCCGCGGTCAGGTTATTGACGAAGCTGGTTCCGGATTGCCGGGAGTGAATATTTTGCTTAAAGGCACAACCGTGGGAACAACCACCGATACGGATGGTGCCTACACCATTGAAGTGCCCGGTCAGAACGCAGTCCTCGTATACTCATTTATCGGCTATGAAACGCAGGAGATTACCGTGGGGACCAGATCGACCATTGATGTTACGCTGCTGCCCAGTATAGAGTCACTGGCCGAGGTCGTTGTCATCGGATATGGTACTCAACGCCAGGAGGCGGTGACAGGGTCCGTTGCCTCGATTAGTGGAGATGTAATGCGCGACGTCCCGTCAGGAAATATTACGCAGGCGCTTCAAGGTCGTTTACCCGGTGTTGAGTTTGCTCAAACTTCATCTCAACCTGGTGCTTCTACTCGGATAAGGATTCGTGGTACGCGATCGCTTACGGCAAGCAATGACCCGTTGATCGTCCTCGACGGAATTCCCTTTGTCGGATCGATTGCAGACCTCAACCCAAACGATATCAAAAGTATTGATGTGTTGAAGGATGCATCTGCGACAGCGATTTATGGATCGCGGGGCGCTAACGGTGTTATTCTTGTAACCACAAACAAAGGCCAGAAAGGGCAGAAGGCAAGGATTAGCTACAACGGTTTCCATGGAGCGAAAAAGGTATTCGGCGAATATCCAATGATGAGTGGACCTGATATGGTCGCGCTCAGACAGCTTAATATTCCGTACACATCTTACGGTCTTGACGAAGCAGAAGACGTCGATACCGATTGGCAGGATCTGATGTACAGAACGGCAACAATCACAAGTCATGACGTCGGATTGAGTGGTGGAACAGAGCGCGGCAGTTACAGTTTCGGAGCAGGATACTTCCTTGATCAGGCGGTGATTCCGACGCAGCAGTTCAGCCGTTATTCACTGCGCGGTTCTGTCGAT
>CBKWFZ010000908.1:0-2029 GCA_966673785.1 uncultured bacterium | reverse complement strand
AAGAAGATCGACGGTGGAACCCCGTATATCGGATGGAGTGCCGGCGCGAATCTTGCGTGCCCGACGATCAAGACCACCAACGACATGCCTATTGTTCAACCGCAGTCTTTCGACGCGCTGAACCTCATACCGTTTCAGATCAACCCGCACTATCACGAACTGCGTTTCGAAAACCAGGGCGGCGAAACCCGAAAGGAAAGACTCCTGGAATTTGTAGCCATGAATCCGAAGGTTCCAGTGATCGGCCTTCCAGAAGGCATGGCGCTACAACGCGATGATGGAAAGCTTACACTACTGGGTGAGGGAACGGCAAAGTTATACCAACATGAAAAAGCGGCGACCGAGGTAAAATCCGGCATTGACCTTAGTCACCTGCTCAGTTTGCCGCTGGTGCCCGAACTTTAGGCTTTTGCGGGCTTGCGTTTGATGATCTTTTTTCGCGTGAGGAAAACGTAGTTCAGCACGCCAAGGATGGACATAACACCGAGCACCGCGATCAGGATAATCAGTCGCGCATTACGGAGTTCAAGTGTTTTGATCTCATCCTCCTGCTTAAGCATCTCGAATTCCTTTTCCATGTCCTGGAACGAAAGGCGAAGCTCCATCTGCGCGATCTTTCGGGTGCTCTCCTCACCGAAAACCAGCTCGCGGGCGTCGTCATATTTTACCTGGGTTTCAAACGCCTCACGCCATTTCCCCTGGTTGGAGAAATTTTCCGCCTGCGCCTTATACAATGCTGGCAGAAACGAAAACGCCTGGATGTCCGTGCAAAGGGAAAGCGCCTCGCCGAGGAACATATCGGCGTCACGGTTCTTTTTCATCTTCACCGAAGTCACGCCAAGGTTTGTCAGCGCATTGAGAATCCCGGCCCTGTTGTTCGACTTTCGTTCGATTTCGAGTGCGTCCTGATAGTACCGGAAAGCCTCCTCATAACGCTGTTTCTTAAAATACAGATTTCCAATGTTAGTCAGCGGATCGCCGTAAAGACGTCCTTTCTCCGCGTTGATTCTGTTTGCTTCTTCGTAATACTCAAGCGCCTTCTCGTCCATCTGCATCTCGCTGTGAAGATTGCCGAGGTTGTTAAGACTTCCGATTATCTTTTCGGTATCATCCAGCTCAACAAACATGTTATAGGACTCGGTCATGTACTTCATCGACTGCTCGTAGTCCTTCTTGATCGAATAGATGTTGGCGATATTGTTTTTGGTAGATGAAACACCTTCCCTGTTCTCGAGCGTTTCGTAAATTTTAAGCGCATTGATGTAATACTCAAGCGCCTTGTCCATGGCTCCCTGAGTCCGGTAGGCAACCCCGAGATTGTTATAGGCGGCAGCAAGTCCCTTCTGATCGCCAACCTCACTCGCGTAACTCAGGGCCTCGCGGGCATATCCCACAGCCTTGACAGGATCACCCGAGAAATGGTGTCTGAACAACTCATTCAGCGCTTTCACACGATACTGATTTTTGGTCGTATCAAGGACGGAAAGGATGCTGTCGCCACGTTGGGCGTGCGACGTGGAGGCGGTGAAAACCAGCGCAACGGCACAGAAACGTAACAGGTAGGTCATAGGGATAGGATTGCAATACCAAAAGTAAAAACAATTGGTGACAATTCTTCCATGGCAAAAGACGCCATCCTTATAATTTTCGCGAGTTGATCGGCCGTTTTTGCTTACCTTTTTTGGAAAAAAATATGCGCTCTGTTTTTACATCTGTCCTCGTGCTTTGCCTGACTTTACCCGCCTTTTGCCAGTCAACAGCGGAAACGGCTATCCGGAACGTTATCACGCAACTTTTTACAGGCATGGAAAAAAGCGATAGCGCCATGGTTAGCGACACTTTCGTCCGGGATGCTTCGATGGTAACCCTGTTCCGGAACAAGAACAATGAACCGTCAATGCACCGGGAAAGCTCAATCACGGGATTTCTGAATGCAGTCGCATCTCCCAAAAAGGAAGCTTGGCATGAAGAGTTCTGGAATCTATCGATAAACACCGACGGCGATATGGCATCCGCGTGGTGTGACTAT
>CBKWFZ010000907.1:0-2032 GCA_966673785.1 uncultured bacterium | reverse complement strand
ACTGAGAACTAAAAATCAACTCGACCAATGAAATCAAACAAGATCATATTGTTATCCGTCATCGGATTGTTCCTCGCAATATCCGCCGGTACGCTCATCTCATGCGGAAGCAAGTCGGAGGCAGCTTCGGCCACTGTATCCGATTCCGCCGAAGCAATTGATGAGCCCGAGAAGGTTGAACTAACCCTTGGCTTTATCAAGCTTACCGACATGGCTCCGCTCGCCATTGCAAAAGAGAAAGGCTTTTTTGAAGATGAAGGTCTTTATGTGAAGCTGGAGGCGCAGGCAAACTGGAAAGTATTGCTTGACCGCGTGATTTCCGGTGAGCTTGACGGCGCGCACATGCTTGCAGGGCAACCTATCGGCGCCACCATCGGGTTTGGAACACAATCGCCAGTAGTGACACCGTTAAGCATGGATCTTAATGGAAATGGTATCACGGTATCGAATGAGGTATGGGCGGAGATGAAGAAGCACATTCCGCAGGAGAACGGCAAGCCGGTTCATCCTATCAAGGCTGACGCGTTATTGCCGGTGCTGGAAAAGTTTAAAAAGGCAGGCAAGCCATTCAAGATGGGCATGGTGTTCCCGGTTTCCACGCATAATTATGAATTACGCTACTGGCTTGCCGCGGCGGGAATTTCCCCCGGCTTTTACACGGCCACTGATGTTACCGGAACGACGAACGCCGATGTCCTGCTTTCCGTGACACCGCCGCCCCAGATGCCGGCAACACTTGAGGCAGGCACGATCAACGGATATTGCGTTGGCGAGCCGTGGAATCAGCAGGCTGTGTTCAAGGGGATCGGCGTTCCGGTGATCACCGACTACGAAATATGGAAGAACAATCCGGAAAAAGTCTTCGGTGTAAGCAGGAAGTTCGCCGATCAAAATCCGAAGACACTGATTGCGTTGACAAAGGCGCTGATCCGTGCATGTAAATGGCTTGACGAAAATAATATGGCAAACCGGCGCGAGGCGGTTGAGATCCTTTCACGTTCCGAGTATGTCGGTGCCGACGCCGAAGTTATTGCGAACAGCATGACGGGAACGTTTGAATATGAGAAGGGCGACAAGCGTTCGCTGCAGGACTTCAACGTCTTTTTCAACTATCATGCTTCGTATCCCTACTACAGCGACTGCATCTGGTACCTCACACAGATGAAGCGGTGGGGTCAGATCCAGGAGGCGCGGGATAACGCATGGTACATCGAAACGTCAAAGCAGATTTACCTTCCCGATGTATGGCTCACGGCGGCGAAGGCGCTGCAAGCGGAGGGTTATCTGGATGAAAATGAAATTCCTTCAACCGACGGCTTCAAGGCCCCCGACAGCAACTTCATTGACGGCATCACCTATGACGGTCGCGATCCGGCTGGGTACGTCAGCAAATTCAAGGTCGGCATGAAGGACGACGCACTGTGACGTCTGGCCTCTCTTGAGAAATCTGTAACGCAAAATAAAAGATGACATGAAAGAAGTAGCACTAAAGTTTTTCAGTTCAACCGGAATGCGGTGGGGCATCCCCTTTGTAAAACTGCTATCCGGTGAGCGTATAAAGGATCAGTTAGTTGAGATCGCAAAGACGATGGTTGTACCCGTAGCGTCGATCGGGCTCTTTCTGTTTGTGTGGGCGTTTGCGGCGAAACAGATCACGACAAGTCTGGGGCAGGTTCCAGGCCCCGCCATGGTTTGGGAGCAGGCCCAGTCGCTCTGGAAAGAGCACCGGGTGGAACGCCGGAAGGAAGCCGAATTTTATGCGCGACAGGAAGCGCGAAACGAAAAGCGCCTGGCCGGGAACGCCAATGCGAAGGTTACGACCGTTGACTATACCGGCAAGCCCACTTACGTGGACCAAATTGTCACAAGCCTCAAGACCGTTTTCATGGGCTTCGTGATCGCAACGGCGATGCTGATGACGCCAATGATGGTGAAGAGCATTGTCGGTTCCGGCCTTCAGGCGATGTCCTCAACTATCGGGGCTGCTACCGTCGCTGCGATGGCGGCGGCTCCTGCCCGGGCAATAGCGGTG
>CBKWFZ010000906.1:0-2034 GCA_966673785.1 uncultured bacterium | reverse complement strand
CGTTGTTATCATTTGTCGTACGGCATGGTTGACCTTCCGAGTGGAAAGATGAAAAGCCGCGAGGGTACCGTTGTTGATGCAGACGACCTCATGGCGGAAATGCACGCCGAAGCCGAAAAACAGACACAGGAGCTTGGCAAGCTTGAAGATATGAGCGGTGACGACGCGCGCCGCCTTTTCGAAATGATCGGAATGGGTGCGCTGAAGTTCTTCCTGCTGAAAGTCGATCCAAGGAAGCGTATGCTATTCGATCCCAATGAATCCATTCAGCTTCAGGGGTTCACCGGGCCGTTCATCCAGTATACGCACGCGCGGATCCGGGCCATCATTCGCAAGGCATCGATGTCAGGCCTCTCCTGGAGTTTAGACTCATTTGGTTCGGTTAGCCGGCTGGAGCCTGCCGAGCGTGAAGTCGTATTTATACTCAGTCGTTACGAACAAAAGCTGGCGGAGGCGGCGAAAGAATACTCTCCCGCTGTTGTAGCGAACTATGCCTATGAACTCGCGAAGGGTTATAACCAGTTCTATCAATCCATCCCGATCTTCGCCGAAAGCGACCGGGACAAACTTGCGTTTCGCATTGCATTTACGGAAGTGGTTGGCGGTGTCCTGAAAAAAGCCATGCGGCTGCTGGGAATTGACGTTCCCGAACGCATGTGATGCCGCTCGAGTTCGTGTTCAGCTCCCTTTAAAGAAAAGGGATGCGGAAATCAGAACATTTTTTGTTACTTGATGTTCAACGGTTAACCCGAAAACATTATGAAAACACTAATATCTGCCCTCTTGCTTATGATCACCGGTAATGCCTCGTCGGTTTACGACTTCAAGATGACATCCCTCGAGGGTGAATTAATCGATTTTGCCAAATACAAGGGAAAGACGCTTCTCATTGTGAACGTCGCTTCGAAATGCGGTTTCACACCGCAGTACAAAGACTTGCAGAAGTTGCATGAAATGTATGGCGAAAAGGTCGTGATACTTGGTTTCCCGGCAAACAATTTTGGCCAGCAGGAGCCCGGTTCAAGTGCCGAGATCGCATCGTTCTGTGAAAAGAACTACGGTGTTGCATTCCAGATGTTCGAAAAGATTTCCGTAAAGGGCGACGACCAGCATCCTCTGTACCAGTTCCTGCAGGAGAAAACAGGAAAGGAACCAACCTGGAATTTCTGCAAATATCTCGTCAAACCTGACGGAACGATCACATTCTATCCTTCGAAAGTGAACCCGATGGATAAGGAAATCATTGATGCGATCATTTAGGTACATCATTGTTGGCGTCTTGTTGATGAGTGTTCTGGCTTTCCTTTCCGACATTCTCTTTGCATCGCGAAGGCCACAGACAGATGTTGACTCGATCTACGACTTCAAGATTGCTTCGCTTGACGGCGACGAAATTGATTTTGCCCGTTACCGCGGAAAGTATCTGCTCATCGTTAACACAGCTTCCAAATGCGGCTACACGCCCCAGTATCGCGAACTGCAGGAACTACATGAGAAGTACGGTGACAAGGTGGTAGTTCTCGGTTTCCCAGCCAATAACTTTCTCTGGCAGGAGCCGGGTTCCAATGAGGAGATTGCATCGTTCTGTGAAAAGAACTATGGCGTCACGTTCCAGATGTTCAGCAAGATATCGGTCAAGGGAAAAGATCAGCATCCGCTTTTTACCTGGCTTGAAAACAAAACAAAGAAGTCGCCGCGCTGGAATTTCTGTAAATACATAGTTGATCCAACGGGAACCCCTGTCGGTTTTTACCCGTCGAAAGTGAGTCCACTCGATCCTGTAATATTGAAAAAACTCAAGTTGATCCAATGATTAGAAAACTTACGCAGTACCATCCGATGGCCCTTGATTTTGCGCTTCTTATTGCGAGAGTGTGTTTCTCGGCCGCCCTGATTACGCATGGCTGGCCAAAGCTCGCGGGTTTTTCGGAACGCGCGTCGCGGTTCGCCGATCCCTTTGGACTCGGGTCGACACTTTCGCTGGGGATGGCTGTCTTTGCCGAATTCTTCTGCTCAATACTGTTACTCATCGGT
>CBKWFZ010000905.1:0-2037 GCA_966673785.1 uncultured bacterium | reverse complement strand
CGCCTGCGTTGAGGCGGCCGACGCTCTTGCCGCTGGGTATAAAGACTTACGCCAGGAGATATCGAAAGTAGTCATCGGCCAGGACGAGGTCGTTCGTCAGGTGCTTACCGCGATTTTCTGCCAGGGGCATTCTCTCCTTGTAGGAGTTCCGGGCCTTGCGAAAACATTGCTCGTTCAAACGATCGCCACGTCTCTGGACCTTCAGTTCAAGCGAATTCAATTCACGCCCGACCTCATGCCTTCGGACATTGTCGGTGCCGAGACAATGGACAAGGAAAGGAACTTCAAGTTTGTTAAAGGCCCCGTATTCGCCAATATCATTCTGGCTGACGAGATTAACCGGACGCCGCCAAAAACTCAGGCTGCGCTGCTCGAGTCCATGCAGGAATATGCCGTAACGATAGCGGGTGAACGATACCCGTTGCCGCGCCCATTCTTCGTTCTTGCAACGCAGAATCCGATTGAGCAGGAAGGCACATACCCGTTGCCGGAAGCGCAGCTCGACCGTTTCATGTTTAATATCATGCTCACTTACCCATCCTTCCGCGAAGAGGTGGATGTCGTGAAGAGCACAACGACAGATGAAACGCGATCGATTAATAAGATCCTTACTGGCGAACAGATTGCCTATTTCCAACACCTGGTCAGAAGAGTGCCTGTTCCGGATAACGTTATCGAATATGCGGTTAGCCTGGTCAACAAGACCCGGCCCCATACGAACGGTACGGCTAATGCCCTTGCAAATGAATTTCTCGACTGGGGAGCGGGACCGAGAGCGTCGCAGTTCCTTGTGCTCGGATCAAAATGCAATGCGCTGCTTAACGGAAAGTATTCGCCGGATATCGACGACGTGCAGGCAATCGCCAAACCGGTATTGCGTCATCGTATCGTAAGAAATTTCAAAGCTGAAGCAGAGGGTGTGACGGTTGATAATATAATCGAGAAACTCCTTTAAAGCTTTTCGGCGGACGAGGCAATCACTTCAAGACGAAAGCCAACACCGTGATAATTGGCGATCTGAATTGCAGGATCGTCTTTCAGGTACTTGCGAAGTTTGGAAATAAAAACATCGAGACTTCGCCCCATAAAGTAGTCGTCGTCGCCCCAGATCTTATTTAGTATCTCCTCACGTTTTAATACACGCTCGCGGTTCTGGCAAAGGTATCGCAGGACCTCTGCCTCCTTTTGTGTTAACGAGCGTTCCTGCCCGTTGCGACGAATCGTTAATCGTGATGGATCAAAACTATACTCTCCTATCTGAAATGACGTAGCAGGCTCGGTTTTCTGGTCGTGACTTCTGCGCAGAAATACCTCGATGCGAAAGTATAGTTCTTCAAGGCTGAAGGGTTTCGTCACATAATCGTCTGCACCGGTGCGGAAGCCCTCGAGCTTGTCTTCAGTCATCGCCTTGGCGGTAAGGAAGATGATCGGTACATGTTTGTCCTTTTCGCGTACACTGCGCGCAAGCGAGAACCCGTCTTTCCGCGGCAACATCACGTCGAAGATGCATAGATCGAAATCCCCTGTATGGAACGTCTGCTCACCCTCCTCGCCATCTTTGCACAGGATAACATCGTAGCCCTTGATACCCAGGTTGTCCTTGATTACAAAGCCAAGACTCGGATCATCTTCTACGAGCAGAATTCTTTTCGCCATAGAGAAAAATTTGATTTGCAATTATTTGAAGGGGAGCTGAATCCGGAAGGTGCTCCCTTTACCAGGTTCGCTTTTCACTGAAATGTCTCCCCCATGGCCTTCAATCACGGTTTTGACGTAACTCAGACCAAGCCCGAAGCCCTTTACGTCATGAACGTTTCCGGTCGGTACGCGGTAAAACTTTTGAAAGATACGCCTCTGGTTCTCCGCGCTGATCCCGATCCCGTTGTCTGTGACTTCAACGGTGATTCCATTGCTGTGGTTTAAGGTTCGCAAAGTTATTTCAGCGCAACCCCTGCAATACTTGATGGCGTTGTCCAACAGATTTCCGAAAACATTTGTAAGATGTAGCTTGTCGCCGGTGACGATAGTCCTGCTCGC
>CBKWFZ010000904.1:0-2040 GCA_966673785.1 uncultured bacterium | reverse complement strand
GTTTGGCATAAGCAACAACGCGATCGATGCGAGTATCGCACCCGTTAGAAAGTAGGGACGCCTTCTGCCCAAACCGGTCCAGGTGCGGTCACTGTAATATCCGATGATGGGCTGTACAATCATTCCGGTAAGCGGAGCCGCAAGCCAGAACCACGACAGATGCTCAACGTCTGCGCCGAAATCACGAAGGATCCGCGATGCCTGACCATTCTGAAGCGCGAAACCGAATTGTATTCCGAAGAATCCCATGCTCATGTTCCAGATCGCTGCGATTGAAAGTCGTGGCTTTTCCAGGACAGGTTGGTCAGGTGTTGAAGTATTCATGCGCGTGATGACATTTGGAAGATAACGGAATCCTTCCGGAACCGATTGCGGTCACTAATGTGAACAAATTAGTGGAAATAACCAATGACCCCGCAGGCCTTTCATGCCTTGTAAAAGTATCATTGTTCATGTCCCGCCGAAGTTGTCTAACACCAGCTTCGGCTCTCGCGAATCTTTGTCCACTTTCAACTACCAGGCTATAACAATCTCGTCCGTAGAATATCCGAATTCCACAGTGTACACCTCCTCAAACGGTGCTGGCTCGGGATCGTAAATGGGGTCGAACTTTTCGAGTGGTCCGAAGAATTGATTGATCTCGCGGCTGATTCCAGCAGGGGTATCGTTGATGCGGACCTCCCCGAGTTCGCTGAACATGCCATGAAACACCAGTCTGACGCGCGTGATACCGGTCGAATATGACCCGTGCGCTTTTTCGAGTACGATCTTTTTTTCTTCCTGGTGATAACGCAGCCGCCGTACCGAATATTCGCCCTGCTGGTATCCGAACGTCGAACCGTCGTCTTCATAGAACGTGAATGCGGCGCTTTCGCTACCCACCCACGCGTGAAGGATCAACAAGTCAGACGCCACCTTCGTGTGGGGTTGCACGGGCTTCATGGGTATCAGCGATCCACCTTTTACAAAAACGGGAAGCCGGTATATCGGCGCTTCGAGGATCACCTCGTTGTTCCCCGGATATTTCTTTCCCTCGTACAGTGAAAACCATTCTCCCTCGGGAAAGTACACCTTTACAAAATCCTTATTGCTTTCCACGGGAATGACTAGGAGCGATGGGCCGAAAAGATACTGATTTTCATAAAGCGGATTGTAAATCAGTGGATCATGTGTGTAGTCGATCGCAAGCGACCGCTGAACCGGCATTCCCGTTGTGCTGGCTTCGTGGAACAGGGAATAGACGTAGGGGAGGAGCTGGTACCGGAACTTGATGTAGTTGCGTGCGATTTGTTCTACCTCTTCGCCATACGCCCATGGTTCCGAGTCGCGGCTGTTGATCATCGAATGCCCTCTGAAAAAGGGAGAGAAGGTTCCGATGGAAATCCAGCGCGCGAACAGCCGTGAATTGGCGTCGCCCACAAACCCGCCGATGTCGTAACCTGTGAATGGTATGCCTGCGAGCCCCATGCTGTTTACCAGCCTCACGCCAAGGATCATGTGCTCGTCATAGGCGACATTGTCCCCTGTCCAGACCGCGGCGTAACGCTGGATTCCGGCGTATGCCGACCGCGTTAGATTGAACGGCCGGATGCCATTGAGAAGCGCCTTGGTGCCTTCATACGTACTGCGTGCCATCTGAAATCCGTACAGGTTCCGGCCGCGCCGCATCGATCCCGGGTTGCCATCAAAATCCATCTCGATGTTTTCAGGGAGCATTTGACCCCAGGTTGCGATTTCATTCATGTCGTTCCAAAAGCCTTCGATTCCCATTGAAACGTATTCCTGGAATTGTTCTTTCCACCAACTACGGGTTCGTGGGTTTGTGAAGTCGGGAAAGTGACACCAACCCGGCCAGACCTGGCCGCGATAGTTTGTGCCGTCCGGATATTTGATGAAAACGTCGGCGTCGATGCCGGAGTCATAAGTCTTGTAGCCCGGCTCGACCTTGATGCCGGGATCGCACATCACAACGACGTGAAAGCCCATATTGCGCAGCTCCGTGAGCAGGTGCGCCGGATTTGAGAAGTCGCGGTGACTCCA
>CBKWFZ010000903.1:0-2041 GCA_966673785.1 uncultured bacterium | reverse complement strand
CAAGCTCCGACTGCTGCGGATCTTTCAGGTACAGTTTGTCGACCAGTTTGAACGAGATGATAGCCATAAAATCACATTTGATAGTAATGCTATCAAAAACGAAAGCACAGCTTTTTTGTTCAGGTAAGCAGCAATATTTTTACAACTTCCTGATATTCAATGAAATATTCTTCAAACCAATGCAGCGAATCATCCCGCCAGGTCCAGGCGCGCAGATTCTACCCCTTGCCGCGGTTGAAGGTGAGCAGCGGTAGGTGGTTATGAGCCGCCAGTTCCTGGGTGATGCTTTTGCTGAAGAGTTTCTCGAAAAAGTCAAGTTTATGCGTAAACGTAACCAGCAGGTGCGCCTTTGCTCTCCGGACAAATGTGTCAAGTAAGCGCGCGACCTGTTCCCCGCGCAGCACGTGAAAGTAGATGTCGCTGTAATCGATGCGGCGGATTTGTGCTTTAATTCTCTCCTTGTCCACCGTAACCTCATTGGTCACGTGAACCACGTGGATGCTGGCGCCGAAGAAACGCGCAAACGCAACGAGGGTAGTCAGCTCGGCGTCCAGATTGGTCAGATCGGTCGCGTAAAAGATCTTTTCAAGATTGAGCGAAGCAGTTTTCGGCACTGCTATGACGGGTACGCCGGTTTCGTTGATCACTGACGTTGTCGTGCTTCCCATAAGCACTTTCCTGAGCCCGCTTTCCCCGTGAAGCCCCATGACAACCAGCCCGATTTCGTTCTGATTCACATAGTTCTCGATGATCTTATGTACAGGATGACCCAGGCGGTAGTCGTACCGCACCTCGACGCGTCCCGTTGCGCCGCTGCGGGCCTCGTCAATAAGTTTGCCGGCGTCCTCCTTTGAATATTCGATTACCTCCTCCTCCAGCCTCGCCCTCTTGAGCATCATTTCACTGTTCGAGATATTGATGACATGAAGCAGGACAATACTGGTGTTCATCTTCTCGGCCACCATCATGGCGTATCGAAGCGCAGGTACGGAATGATCGGAAAAATCGGTAGGGACAAGAATCTTTTTCATAAAATTGGTTCGCTCCGCGCTGTTTCGTCGGGGTGGTTAAAGATACAATTCTTTCGCAAATCGCCGCCGGGAATCCGCCCGTATCATGTCAGCACAAACCGAGACTTTTGGGCAAGATCCGTCGTTGTCACGGGACACATCCAGGGCGGCCAAACGTCGTTCCCACAGCGGATTCTTACATCTGCCCGCCTTCGTGGCATCGCTCTGCGAAAATAAATATTCCGGCAATGTTTGCATGACGTAACAGATAAATTTCATACGATTGCAGCCAATCGTTTTCGAAAGCATTTGCGACCCTGGTCAGGATCGATTTTATTACATTCGCCATCCTTCCCGCCATCTTCTCCGTAATATTGCGTGAGGAATCGTCCTGCCTGTATTGAGAATATGTAACGTGCAGGTATCGGTTCCCAACAACATACATTAACCGAAAACGAATATGACATCACGATATGACTATGTGCGGCAGGCTTCACTGTTCTCAATGAACGGTCTGCCTGATCCAAGATTGCATACGGCACCTGCCGTTGCAGGGAGTCCCGGGAAAGCGAATCGCGAGGCGACGCGACCATCTTTTCTGATCCGGGCGTTTCACTACTTCTATAGCAGCGTCTGGGAGAAAATAGAGACCTTCCAGAGCAGGTAAAAAAGTGTCAGGCATATCGGGAGATATGCCTGACGCTTTTTACAGGGATCCCTTTTATATTTTGTGAAACAAGCGAGACGGCAGTTTTCATACCGTGATCTTCCAAAAATCAAGAATAACAGGAGGCGACCGAAGGGTACACAAAATTCCGGGAGCAGCTTCCGACAAATGAATGACTCATGCAACATCTGAACATATTTAAATCAGCATTAAAACTTATCCGTGAGGGGCGATTCGGATTGCTCCCCATGGCCGAAATCGGCTACCACGCCCGCGTGTCGGCGATAACGGTGGAAACATTGTTCGAAACAAGGGATAAGCTCATAAATGCGCTTGGCGAACACGTTTACAACGAGATCAATAC
>CBKWFZ010000902.1:0-2042 GCA_966673785.1 uncultured bacterium | reverse complement strand
TCGACGTTAGGCAGGATAGCCTGAATGAGTGTCGGCGCGTAGGGCAGCGGCACGTCCAGGCTGTTGACACGATGTACCGGAGCGTCGAGGTAATCGAAGGCATGCTTTTGCACGTGGTACGTGATCTCGGTAGCGATTGACGATAACGGCCATGCTTCTTCAACGATCACCAGGCGGTTCGTCTTCTTAACGGATTCAACTACTGATGCGTAATCGATGGGTCTAACGGTTCTAAGGTCGATGACCTCGGCCGAGATGCCATCTTTTTCAAGCTCAGCAGCCGCGGCGAGCGCAACCTTCATGATCTTTCCAAAGGAGACAATCGTTACGTCCGAACCCTGTTTCTTGATGTCCGCAACGCCGAGAGGAATCAGGTACTCTTCTGTAGGAACCTCCATTTTGTCTCCATACATCAGTTCCGATTCCATAAAAATGACCGGATCGTCATCACGGATGGAGGACTTCAACAATCCTTTTGCGTCGTATGGGTTGGAAGGAACGACGACCTTGAGGCCGGGAGTGTTTGCAAACCAGTTTTCAAAGTTTTGAGAGTGCTGGGCGCCGAGTTGGCCGGCATTTCCTGTCGGGCCGCGGAAAACCATCGGTACGCTGTATTGTCCTCCGGACATGGAGAGCATTTTCGCGGCAGAGTTGATGATCTGATCGATCGCAACAAGCGAGAAATTGTAGGTCATGAACTCAATGATCGGTCTGAGGCCGTTTACGGCCGCGCCAACGCCGATTCCGGCGAATCCCAGTTCGGAGATGGGTGTATCCAGCACGCGTTCCGGTCCGAATTCATCAAGCATTCCCTGGCTCACCTTGTATGCGCCGTTATATTCGGCGACTTCTTCCCCCATCAAAAAGATGCTCTTGTCGCGGCGCATTTCCTCGCTCATCGCTTCCCTGAGGGCCTCTCGAAACTGGATTTCTCTCATATCTTATATTGAAAAGCGCGTAAAAATAGTATTGCAGGGGTGATTCGGCAAACAAATGGGTTTTTTAATTCCGCCCATGTCCAATCGGCTGGCTGTCCTTATCAACGGCATCGGTGCGTGGACCGGCAGCGACATTCGAAGGGCAAAAAAAAAGGCTGTTCCGGTGAACCGAAACAGCCTCTTGTTGAAATTTATACGACTTATCTGAGTGCGTTTCTGAAAGTTTCAGTTGCCGCGAACTTAGCGAACTCGAGGTCAGCAAGTGCATCGGCTTTCAGTGAGCTGTCAGCCTGAACCGCGTTGGTCAGGTGCTTAACAACATCATCAGCTTTATCCTGACGGGCAGCAGCGATTGCCGCACCGTAGTGTGCAAGTGCGAAGCTGTTATCTTTCTGGATTGCGTCATTGAAGCTGTTTGCAGCGTTCTGGAAGTCTTTGTTCAGCAACTGCGCAAGACCTTTGTTGAAGAGGTTCTTCACGTGGTCAGGTGCATTTGAAGTTGAACGAACTGCAGCTGCGTAGTCAGCCTTAAAGATTTCAGCCGAACCTTTTACGCCATTTACACCTGCAGCGTTGTCACCCTGTAAACCACCGGACAGGGCTTTGCTTGCATGGTTGAAAGCAGCATAAGGGTTGCCTTTCAGCATTTGAACGCTTGCAAGGTTAGCCTGTACTTCAGGAGCATCCTGAATCCGGGCTGCCAGTTCAAGCTGAGCCTGAGCTTTGTCAGCAAGAGCGGTTGCGTTTGCTTCGTTTTCCTGAGCTTGTGCGAGATACACCGCGCCGAGGTTATTGTGAGCATTCCAGTTAGAACCTTTCTTGGTAGCAGCTGAATAGATCGCTTCTTTTTCCTCCAGTGAAGGCGTAAGGGTTGCAGCGTACATAAGCTCTTCGAATGAGAGGGTATCCGCGTCTGCGCCCTGCGTGATCTGCTTTGCAAGAACGGAGATCTCTGCATCAGTTTTCTTATCCTTTACAACAAGGATTTCAGTCTTTGCTGTTCTCAGTTTAGGATATACATCACGGAATACTTTTCTGTAGGTGCTGAGACGCTTCATTTGCTTCTCCTGTGATTCGAAGTCACCACCAGAGTTGATGATGTTC
>CBKWFZ010000901.1:0-2045 GCA_966673785.1 uncultured bacterium | reverse complement strand
ATATTTCGCCAGTCTGGTATGCAACCCTTGCGCGGGCAGGATACTTCGACGTTAAGGAACTTGCGACCTTCCGCAAGATTAATTCAAGGCTGCAAGGTCATCCTGCAACCCATGAGCATCTCCCCGGCATACGAATCGCCTCGGGATCGCTTGGTCAGGGCCTTTCGGTTGCCCTCGGCGCAGCGCAGGTGAAGAAACTTAACAAGGACGACCGATTTGTCTACGTACTGATGGGTGATGGTGAACAGCAGGAAGGTCAGATCTGGGAAGCGGCTATGTATGCCGGTCACAATAAAATGGATAATGTTATCGCGACTATAGATTACAATGGACAACAGATTGATGGTCCTGTCGATAAGATCCTGTCGCTGCTGGATCTCCGTGCGAAGTGGGAGTCATTTGGATGGGCTGTGCAGACATTCGAAGGTAACCGGATGGAGGACGTTATCGCCGGCCTTGAAAACGCGCAGAAACTGGCGCGGCAGGGCAAGCCGGTAATGAACCTGATGCGAACAGAAATGGGCTTTGGCGTGGATTATATGATGGGCTCGCACAAGTGGCATGGTGTTGCCCCTAATGACGAAGAATTGAAGAAGGCGCTCGCGCAGCTGGAAGAAACAGTGGGCGACTACTGACGACCGGACCCGCGATCGCTGCAAAATAGCTGGACGTCAGGCAATACCATTCGTCAGACGCCAGCGTTATTCCAAGGATGCGTAATTGTCTTGTCTTATTTGTCCTGCTTTCCGGAGCCACCCTCGTTTTTACTGAAGCAGAAGGCCAGCGCCGGCAGCAAAAGGTGCCTGAAAAGACGCGTCTGTTGTTCCTCGTCGACGCCAGCGGAAGCATGCTGGACCCATGGGGCGGCGGTAATCAAACCAAACTCAGTATTGCCCGCGACATCCTGACCAGGATTGTGGATTCACTTCGGCAAAATAATCGCATTGAACTCGGCCTTCGCTTGTACGGTCACAAATCCCCGCCAGGCGTACAGAACTGCAAAGACACAGACCTTGAGGTTCCCTTCCGCGCCAATAATCACCAGGAGATAATCAATCGCATCAGGGCCATTAAGCCAAAGGGTGTCACGCCGATCTCGTATGCACTTGAGCAAAGTGCCAGCGACTTTCCGCCCGCGCCTGGCTATCGCAATATTGTCATCCTGATTACGGACGGAATCGAATCATGCGGTGGCGATCCCTGTGCGACGTCCCGCGCACTTCAGAAACGCGGCGTCTTTTTGCAGCCTTATATTATCGGTCTGGGCATGCGGGCCGAGCGTTCGCTGGAGTGCGCCGGTAAATATCTCAATGCCGAAACGCCGGGCCGATTTTACGACTTGTTGAACGAGGCGATTGAACGCTCTTTTGCGAGGACCACAGTGAGTGTACTGCTTCAGGGTCAGCACCAGCGACCGGAATCAAACATCAACGTTACGTTCATCAACAACCTGACCGGTGTGTCTGCATATGAGTTTGTTAACTACATCGACCGGAACAACCAACCTGATTCGGTGGAGATCGACCCGTTGGTGGAATACGACCTCGTCGTAAACACCCTTCCACGGATCAGAAAAGACAGGGTAGCGATAACGTTAGGCGGACATACCAACGTCAGAATTCCGGTGCTGCAAGGCAACCTCATTGCGCGACAGGAAGGTGCGACGGACCGGTCTTTGCAAATGATCGTGCGTGAGAAAGGAAAACCGGAGACATTACATATACAAACGCTGAATCAGCAGGTTCGATACCTTGCCGGAGACTACGAAGTGGAAACGTTCACTTTACCGAGGCGCGTGTACCCGGTGAAGATAGCACCGGACAAGACTTTTACGCTACACATCCCGACTCCCGGAATAGTCAACGTTAATACGATAGGAACCGGATTCGGAAGTCTTTATGAAATGAATGCGGATGGTAGCCAGCAATGGGTTGCCGACCTGAACAATATGCCCGCGGTATTCACGCTAAGTCTGTTGCCGGGAAATTATAAGCTCGTTTTCCGGGTGAGAAACAGTCCGGGAAGCAAGTACACTGCGTTCAAAA
>CBKWFZ010000900.1:0-2050 GCA_966673785.1 uncultured bacterium | reverse complement strand
CGATACATATCTCGATGCGACGTTCAATCAGGGGAACGTTATTCTGAAAGATAAGGAACGAAAGCTTGAGAATTTCCGAATCCGGTATGACATCCACCGTGACGAAATGGAGTTCAAGACAAACAATGGAGTGCGTGTGCTGCCGGGAGCCAGGATCAAAAGTTTTGTAATCCTCGATTCGGCAACCGGAAAGCACCGGTACTTCATGCGCGGCAACGTGCTCTCCAACGCCCGGGATGTTCTTTACGACGGTTTCTTTGAGGTTCTCAATGAAGGAACGGTTCCAGTGCTCAAAAGGAGCTCAATCATTGTCAAGAAGGCCGACTATCGACCGGATCTTGATGTGGGGTCGCGGGACAACAGGATTCTCAAAAAGCATGAGTACTTTTTGCTGATTGGTAAAAATATCCGGGAGGTGCCGGGGAAAAAGAAGAAGGTGTTCGACCTGTTTGGCAACCATGAACAGGCAGTTTCGGACTTTGCCCGGCAAAATGAACTCAATCCGTCGCGAGAGGAGGATCTTGTCAGAATAGTTGATTATTATAATAGTCTGACGAGGAACTAAGTAGAAAGGACAGGCTGAATTTAGACGAACTGCTGGAAAAATTTAGTAATTTCCTCCAGCGTTATGTATCGTTTACGGCCTTTATATTTCGTTATAATCACTTTAATGCTCAGCGGTGCGGGCAATATTGATAGCTTTTCGCAGCGAAAGTATTTTGAGTACAACAATCCGGCCGCCCTTAGAATTTCCAGGAACACCTTCAATCTCCTTACGTCGAAAGAGTGGCATTTGAACCGAATGGAAGTTGTTACGCGCGGGGATACGCTGGTTTTTACGCAATACAGCACGCATGTATTCCAACCAGACAAGACATATAAGGCACTTAAATCATCCGGAACGTGGAGTATCCGGGCGAAGAAATATCTGGTTTGTAAACCGGATACCAACGGTAGTCGAAATGTCCCTCCGGACATGATCCTATGTCTCATCGCGCTTTCTGACAGTTCAATGGTGATGCAGAAACTGCATACAAGTAGCCGCGATATGTTCCGAACCTATTATTTCAGCACGCGTCCAAAGTATCCGAAGCGCGTTGCTGTTCTGGGCGCGCCGCTGCAGTATCGCGTTGAAGGTCGGGAGAATCAGAAATTCAGGACGAGACACCAGCTCGACACCACCACGATTGATTCATTATCTTTTCAGTTTAAGGGGCCGCTTATCGGGGAAGGGTTCGCAGTTTCCGATTCGGGGGTTCTGAAAGTTGCCACTGCTGACTCGACGTATCAGATAAGATTGAGGTCACGTTCGGGCCACGCCGGCAGGAAGATTTTTCAAGCTAAAGAGCCTGTACGCCAGATAGATCATCATGAGCGATTTACTCCTAATGAGGATGAAATCCTGTTCGCGGAAGCCACGTTAACCGGCTGCATGCAGACTTACCTTGAAGAAAATGGAATTCGACAACCCTTCTCGCTTGACGATCAGTTCAGGCAATTCGTTGGCTTCGTCGATGCCAAAGGGCTACGCGTAATTCGAATTGTGGCATTCGTAACATACCACCGCGGTTGGCAGTCGGAGTTGGTGACGCCGGAAAACCACAACGGAGTCTACCTCTCGGCGGAGGTTCTTTTGAAACGTCGTACCTGCCAAAACCTCCGCTTGCGTTAGCGCGCAGCCTCCTTTTTTTTGCCGGAACATACGGCTGCTGATTCTGTATGAACAATTTAAGCGCCGGCACGGGGCCCGACAAACGCATCGCTTTATGTTCACCTGGTACCACAAGAGGTCTTTCAGAAAAGGAAGTCAAAAAATGTTTTAAGGTTGTTACTATCGAAGGCTCTATCAGCAGCGATATTTCATGATTTACCAGGCACCGTATGCAACCAATAGGCGGACAACCGGCGGACTTTTTCATGGAACGGTCGGTCGAGGTGTGACGCAGACGGGCATGTTGTTGAGAGTTATAGGAGCCACTATCTGGCCCCAATCGAAAGCCCGATCGCCGTTCATAATCAGCTACGGGATCACGCTGGAAAGTTCCGCCCA
>CBKWFZ010000899.1:0-2057 GCA_966673785.1 uncultured bacterium | reverse complement strand
GTTCTGCGTGCGGAGAATATCGGTGAAATGGAACCAGAACTCGTATTTGATGAAGATGACAAGCGCTGGTCTTACGGCGTTGACAAAAGCGCGCGCATTCGATCGCGTGTCCCATGGCAGGTAGTAGACATAGTCAACGCCGTTGTAGTTTTTGCGCACTTCAAATCCCGATGGTGAGAAGAATGTGAGCAACAACTTGTGCTGCGGATAGTTCTTGCGCAAAACCTCCAAAACCGGCCTTCCCTGTTCGAACTCACCCAAAGACGCGCAATGCATCCAGATAACTGGTTTTGTCTCCGTTCCGAAAGTGCGCTGAACGTTTTTTATAAGTCCTTTTCTTCCCCGGACAAATTGTTTTGCCTTTTTATTGAAAACACTTGCGATCGCGACCAGCACGGACAGACTCCTGATCCCGAGATTGTAGAGCATTTGCACGCCACAAAATTACCAATACCGTGCAGTCCGTATAGTGAAGCTATAAATTTTTATCATCCGCTAGGGCAGGCTGCTGATTTTGCATAATTTGCGTACACTCATAAACCTGACCTATGAAAAGTTCCGGATTTTTTACCACGGTGGCCATACTCACCATTTTTTCGACGACTTGTTCGTTCTCCCAGGATAATTTCGGCGACCTTCTTCACGAAGAGGTCGGGGAGTCAAAAATTCTTATGGGCGAGTACATTGCCCCCCTGATGAAAGCTACCAGCCTCGGACTAAATCAGGGTTGGTATAACACCGCCAAGCCTCACAAGACGCTTGGCTTTGACCTGACGGTGTCTGTAAGCGGGATGAAGATCCCGGATAGCGATAAATTCTTTAATGTCGAAAACCTGGGACTAACGCATTTCAGTCTCAACCAGGATTCGCCCGATTACCCGAATGCGCCAACGATTTTCGGCGGTGAACGGGAACCGGAGTACCTTTATCGCTCCGACCCGGACGATCCTTCCACCGAAGAGACATTTACAGGTCCTCCAGGCCTTGACCTGAAAGAGAATATCAAAACGAACATGTGGCCCGTGCCAATCGTGAATCTCGGTATCGGTCTGCCTAAGAACACGGATCTGAAAGTCCGTTTTGTACCTTCCGTGGACATCGGCAGCAACGGAAGTTTCAAAATGTGGGGAGTGGGTGTGATGCACGACGTAAAACAATACATCCCCGGTATAAAGCTACTTCCATTTGATCTGTCGGGATTCTTCGGGTACACGAAACTCGACCTTCGCTACAGCCTTGCCGATAACAATATCAACGGGGAGAATCAACGCGGGGAACTGGGCATGAGCGCAACCACTATCCAGGCCGTTGTATCGAAGAAATTCGCAGTCCTTACAATTTACGGAGGCTTCGGTTACAACATCGCCCGGTCAAACCTGGCTGTCAGGGGAACCTACGACATCAACGACGACGGTGATACCAATGATAGCTTTGAGGTAAATCCCGTCGAACTCGATTTCAGCGCGTCAGGGCTCCGCGGTACTGCCGGCCTGAGATTGAAACTGGCCGTGATCACGTTACACGCTGATTATACGCTTCAGAAGTACAAGGCACTGAACGTAGGTTTCGGGATCAACGTGAGGTAATCACGATCCTTTAAATTCCGGTTTCCGCTTTTCGATAAACGCTTTCATTCCTTCTTTCTGGTCTTCCGATGCGAAAGCTAAGTAGAAGTTCTTGCGTTCAAAATGCAGACCTTCGTCGAGCAGCGTCTCAAAACTGCGGTTCACAGCTTCCTTCCCCAACTGTACGGCTATTGGAGACATGCTGGCGATTTCCGCGGCGAGGCGTACCGCTTCCTGAAGATACATTTCTACAGGGACCACTTTATTCACGAGCCCGTAAAAGAAAGCTTCCTCCGCACTCAGAAATCTTCCGGTAAGCACCAACTCCATGGCCTTGGCCTTTCCGATCGCGCGGGTCAGCCGCTGTGTTCCCCCGGCGCCTGGAATGACGCCAAGTTTGATTTCGGGCTGGCCAAAACGCGCAGTTTCGGAGGCAATGATCATGTCGCACATCATCGCGAGCTCGCAACCACCGCCAAGCACAAAGCCGGA
>CBKWFZ010000898.1:0-2057 GCA_966673785.1 uncultured bacterium | reverse complement strand
CCGCGAAAACCCCCGGCAAATCGGCCAAATATCAAAAGATCGGCGACTTCTACGCAAGCGGTATGGACAGCGCCGCCATCCAGAAACTCGGCTATCAGCCTATCAAGCCAGAGCTCGAACGCATCGCCGGCATCTCCACCGTCCAGGGTATCCTCGACGAGATCGCAGCCCTGCGTACACGCGGGATCGCCAGTCCGCTGTTCGGGTTCTTCATCGGCCAGGATCGTAAAAGGGCCGATCAGTACATCCCGAACTTCAGTCAGGGTGGCACGACGCTTCCCGACCGCGACTATTACCTGAAGTCCGATACCCGCAGTACGAAAATCCGGTCAGCGTATTCGACCTATCTGAACCAGATGTTCCAGCTTACCGGAAGCACCGAATCCGACGCCGCCTCGAAAGCCGAAGCCGTCATGCGCATCGAAACCGCGCTTGCCAAAATGCAGATGCCACGCGTTGAGCTGCGCGACCCGCAAAAGACGTATAACAAGTTTTCTGTAAAAGATTTTTCCGCCACAACGCCTTCGGTAGACTGGAACGGTCTTCTCGGAAAGCTGAAAATCACGGGAGCTGACAGCCTCGTAACAAACAATCCGACCTTCTTCAAATCGATGGACGCGTTGCTTACGGCGGTTCCGCTTGGCGACTGGAAAACATACCTCCAGTGGAACGTGATCAAAGGCGCTGCACCGCATCTCAGCAATGACTTTGTCCAGGCGAACTTCGCGTTCACCAGCGTGCTCAACGGTCAGAAGGCACTTACTCCCCGCTGGCAGCGCATGAGCAGTACCATTGACGGCGACCTTGGCGAATTGCTTGGCGAGCTTTACGTGGAACGGTATTTCAAACCCGAAGCGAAGCAACGGATGATTGAACTGGTTGACAACCTCGAACGCACGTTTGAAGGTCGTATTAAAAATCTTGACTGGATGTCGGACGACACCAAAACGCGCGCGCTTCAGAAGCTCAATGCTTTCGCGAAAAAGATCGGGTACCCCGACAAGTGGCGCGACTATAGTTCAATCCGCATCGACCGCAACGACTACCTGGGCAATATTCAGCGCAGTAATGAGTGGGCGTACAACGAAATGGTGAACCGCTTCGGTAAACCCGTAGACAAGACGTTGTGGGGAATGACACCGCCCACCGTCAATGCGTACTACAACCCGGTGAACAACGAGATCGCTTTTCCTGCAGGAATACTCCAGTTCCCGTTCTTTGACAACGACGCCGACGACGCGCTCAATTATGGCGGTATCGGCGCGGTAATCGGTCACGAAATGACACACGGATTCGATGACAGTGGCCGCCAGTACGCGCATGACGGAAACCTGAAAGACTGGTGGACCAAAGATGACGCGGATCGTTTCAAGGAACGCGCTGACAAAGTCGTGAACCAGTTTAACGGCTTCACGGTGCTGGACACGCTGCATGTCAACGGCAGACTTACCCTCGGTGAAAACATTGCCGACTTCGGCGGACTGTCTATCGCCTACGAGGCATTCACGAAAACGAAACAGTTTAAGGAAGGTAAGAAGATCGATGGCTTCACGCCGGCGCAACGGTTCTTCCTGAGCTGGGCGCAGATCTGGCGCGTGAAGATGCTGCCGGAATCGCAGGCGCAACAGGTGCTTACCGATCCGCATTCGCCTGGTATGTACCGCGCCAACGGTCCGCTCATGCACCTTGACGCGTTTTATGACGCATTTGCGGTGAAGGAAGGCGATGCGATGTTTGTGCCGAAGGAGGAGCGGATCCGGATTTGGTAATAGGATCTGAATAGCAACACGAAAGGCCTGCGGAAGCGGGCCTTTTTTTGTTTTAGCCCTCCTCTCTTGGGATTATCCGTCATTCAGAACGGTGGCCTGCGCGCTGGCATGCGGGAGTGAAGAATCGCGTCAACGAAGTGACAACACCTCTCAACTAACGCACACAACGGAAAGAACGGGGACCAGCAACAAGTCTCCTCCTACGCCAACGACCTCCTGTGCGTTTGAGCACCTGCCGCGAAGATGCGATTCGTCGCTCGCACGTTCCACCCCACCACCACCGCTCTG
>CBKWFZ010000897.1:0-2064 GCA_966673785.1 uncultured bacterium | reverse complement strand
ACCCGGTGGACCTCAGGATCAACTCCCTGACGCCGGTACGCTCCGATGTGACGCTGATGAAACAAGTGTGGCTGAATCTGCTTTCGAACGCGATCAAATATTCTTCACAAAACGAGGAAATTAAAATTGAGGCAGGATCGTTTCCACGTGGTACGGAAATCTGCTACTACGTAAAAGACAATGGTGTGGGATTCAACATGTCATACCAGGATAAGCTTTTTAAAGTATTTCAGCGCCTCCACCGTGACGATGAATTTCCGGGTACCGGCGTCGGCCTTGCCCTGGTCAAGAAAATTGTTTCACGACAGGGCGGAACCGTGTGGGCGGAATCCACTCCCGGCGAAGGCGCAACCTTCTATTTCACTTTACCAAAATCATGATCACATAAACCATGGACGTACTCCTGATTGACGACAACCGCGACGAGGCACGCCTCACGCTCCGGACGCTTAAGAAGATCAGCGCCGCCGCCGACATCGTTTATGAAAGCGATGGCGAAAAGGCGGTTACGCTGATTCGTACACTGCAGCCAGGTCAGTTCCCGAAAGTTATTCTGCTCGACCTCAAAATGCCGGGACTCGACGGCATCGGCGTGCTGAAGCTGCTCAAGGAAGATGTCCGCTTCAAAACAATTCCCATCGTAATGCTCACCTCCTCACGCGAGGAGAGCGACGTTGTGCGATCGTACAGGCTCGGTGTCAACGCCTATATCGTAAAACCGGTTGACCTGGAAAATTTCGTGAACGCAATTTCGGAGATCGGACTATTCTGGCTTACACGCAATATCACCACGATCTGACCCCATGAAGAACGAACTCCATATTCTGATTTTGGAAGATGTTCCCGAGGAAGCGGTCCTGGTTGAACGGGCGTTGCGCCGCGAGAAGATCGCGTTTGTCGGTCGCCGCGTCGATTCACGCGAAACCTTCGAAGACGCGCTCCGCACCTTTCAGCCCGACATCGTCCTGTCAGACCACGCGCTGCCTCAGTTCAACTCCATTGAAGCGCTGGAACTGTGCAGGAAATTCAACCCCGATATTCCGTTCATTCTCGTTACGGGCACGGTATCGGAAGAATTTGCTGTCACCTGTCTCAAGCGTGGCGCCGACGACTATATCCTGAAGTCCAACCTGACACGACTTGGCTCGGCTATCCGGAACGCGCTTAACCACAGGGAAACCGAGGAGCGCAAGAAGTTCGCCGAAGCCGAGATCATTAGCCAGAACGCGCAGCTGAAGACTGCAAACGAGGCGCTCAAGAAAATGAATTCTGAAATGGACAACTTCGTGTACAGCGTCTCGCACAACCTGCGCGGTCCCATATCGTCTATCCAGGGCGTTGTGAATATAGCCAGGATCGAGTTCCCGAGAGCAGAACTGGTCACCGGCAAATACTTCGACATGATCGAACATAACGTCGGTACGCTAAACCGGACGATCACCGAGATCGTGCACTATTCCCAGAACGCGCGCGTCAAGCTCACGCCGGAACGCGTCAATCTGCGGGAACTATTCCTGGAGACATACGAAAAACTCAACTACCTTCAACAATCCGCTGCAATCACCCTCGACATAGAAACGGAAGACGACTACATTATATCAGACCGTTTCCGGCTGGGCGTGATATTCCAGAACCTGTTGTCAAACAGCATCCGCTATTGCGATCCGATGAAAGAGCGTATGGAGATCCGGCTGGCACAACGCCGCCAGGACGATGCGATCGTTTTTAATGTCATCGACAACGGTATCGGCATACGGGAATCAGTGATGCCCTACATCTACAACATGTTTTACCGCGGCACCGAACGCAGCGACGGCGCTGGTCTCGGGCTCTACATTGTACGGGAAACGCTGGAAAAGCTCAGGGGTGCCATTGACGTGGAGTCACAGGAAGGCGAAGGAACACATGTAACGATAGCGCTGCCGGAGCTGGTGTATCCGGTACCGGATCCGGAACTTGGACCGGAACTGGGATAATTTACAATTTACAATTTACAATTTCTAATTGGGTCTCTCTTTGCGTTCCATAGCGCCTTTGTGACCTTGCGGTGAAAGAGTTTCAAGT
>CBKWFZ010000896.1:0-2068 GCA_966673785.1 uncultured bacterium | reverse complement strand
CAACAACTGATTATTCATGAACACCTTTAGAAACCGGACACTTTTCGCAATCGTCGTTTTACTATTATCAACAGGGACGACAGCCGTTCTGGCGCAATCGGCAATGATAAACGTATACGCACGAAATGTTACGTATCTGAACGGAGAATGGGAAGCAATTATCGATCCCTCCGGCACCGGGGAATGGAGGCAGGTATGGAAAGAAACGAAACCAACAAAGAGATCAGACTTCAACGAATACGCTTTCGACGGCGGCCCGAAGCTACAGGTGCCCGGCGATTTTAATTCGCAGATGAAAGAGTTGACCTATATGGAAGGAACCGTTTGGTACAAGCGATCATTTGACTATCACCAAACGAATTCCAAAAGACTCTTCATCTACTTTGGCGCGGTTAACTATCGCGCCGACGTTTACTTGAATGGACAACATCTCGGAAGTCACGAAGGCGGCTTTACACCCTTTCAGTTTGAGCTGACTGATCGCGTTGTTACCGGCACGAATTCGTTGATCGTAAAAGTAAACAATGAAAGACAAGCGGATGGGTTACCGGGAAAGGGTTTTGATTGGTTTAACTACGGTGGAATAACGCGGGATGTAATGCTCGTAGAGACACCCGTTAACTTTATCGAAGACTATTTCATCCAACTGAAAAATGGTTCCATGTCAGAAGTCGAAGGGTGGGTTCGGATAAACGGAAATCTACGCCATGAGCAAGACATCACAATTGAGATCCCGGAAATCAAAGTTCGCTACCGGACCCGGACAAACGCGGACGGACTTGCCCCAGTACGACTTTCGGGAAAGTTCAGGTTGTGGTCGCCGGAAGATCCGAAATTGTACCAGGTGATTGTCAGGACCACGCAGGACAATGTCACCGATGACATTGGTTTCAGAAGCGTCCGTGTAAGCGGAGGCAGCATACTACTCAACGGCAAGCCTATCTTTCTCAAAGGTGTGAACATACACGAGGAAAGACCTTTTGGCGGCGGAAGGGCATACTCGGCCGAGGATGCAAAAACTCTGCTCGGGTGGGCTCGCGAAGCCGGCTGTAATCTCGTCCGGTTGGCACATTACCCGCATAGCGAACACACGGTCAGAATCGCGGAAAAAATGGGGCTCATGGTTTGGGATGAGTTGCCAGTATACCAGCACATCCAGTTCAGTGCGCCGGGAATGCATGAAAAACTCCGGTTATCAATGAGAGAAATGATGCGACGTGACCGCAACAGATGCGCGGTAATCTTCTGGGCACTATCCAACGAAACGTACCTATCCACCCCGGGTCGCGATGAAGCGCTGGTTTATCTTACGAATGAATGTCGTATCGAGGATGCAACGCGGCTGGTCACTTCGGCAGCGAACACACAACATTATTCAAAGAACACCATGTTCGTACAGGATTCGCTATACAACGGTGTCGATGTAATTGCATTAAACGAATATCTCGGGTGGTACCAGGCGTGGGAAGGGACCTCGCGGGATACAAAATGGCAACTGCCATCGCACAAGCCCGTCATCATTTCTGAATTTGGCGGCGAAGCCAAATATGGCGTGACCACGCGCCATGGTGATGATGTTCTTCCATGGAGTGAAGAATATCAGGAGCAGATTTACAAAGACCAGATAGCGATGTTCGCCAACGTACCGAATCTTGCGGGGGTTTGTGCGTGGCTTCTGGTCGACTACCGCTCGCCCGGGAGAATGCATCCGGTTTATCAAAACGGTTATAATAGAAAGGGAATTCTGTCCGAGTTCGGCGAAAAGAAAAAAGCGTGGTTCGTTCTGAAGAGCTACTACAGCAACATCCGTTAAAAGGACACTCCCGCATACCTTCCCTTCTGATTCAACCGGTAGAAACGATTTGCTGATGCAAGTCATTGGCTTCACTCGGGTGATCACTATGCCCGCATGCCAGTCCATCGAGGAACGCCTCAGCCAATCAGGTTTTATGTCCTTATAATCGATTGGGGCATCACATTTTAACTCGAATACTCCTTTCCCACCGTAAAACCCCTACCTATATGGCAAAGAGTAATTCGAAAGAAGGCAAGTCAATCAAAGGCGATC
>CBKWFZ010000895.1:0-2070 GCA_966673785.1 uncultured bacterium | reverse complement strand
AGACTTGCCTCATCGGAACAAACGAGGAAATGCTTTTGACGTCCGTCACCTTCACTGAAATAAGGAAACAACTCAATCCATGCCGGCACCTTTCCTGTGACATCTTTCTGGTAGAAGCTTTTACCGTCTGTTCCATTGGGAAACCGGTTCAGTGTCTGCGGCCTGTCCTTCATGTAGGGAAGCATGAATGGCGCGATCTGATAGTAGTAATTCAGCATATCGCGCTTGGTGTAACTTTCCGCCGGCCAGAACACTTTGCTCAGGTTCGTGAATTTGATCTCATGACCGTTCACCGCCCTTACCTGAGTTTCTTCCGATGGATTGAGTAACGACTTTCGTTCCTGTTTTTCCGGGGCGGTGATCATTGCAGTGCTGCTACCTGATTCCGGATTTCCGGTCACTGACGATGGTGGCAAAGGATCTTCATACTGAATCTCGCGTGGCGACTTATCCTCGCGCAAACCACGGAATGACGGATGCCGTAATGAACCATCCTTTGATTTCGTGCGATATGCAACCTCTGCAACCAACTGCGGCTTTACCCAGGTCACTGACGCCTTTGGAGGATTTGGCCGAAAACGCGACGGTTTGTTATAGTCGGGTTCAGTTTCAAACGGGCACTTTTTTGTCTCAAGGGGTTTCAGGCGCTGCAGGATTTCCTCCTGGGCTTTGCGGTCAAAACCGGTTCCTACAGGTCCGATGAACTGAAGGTCTTTCCCGTTGTAAACGCCAAGAAGCAGCGCGCTGAAAGGTTTTCGTGAATTCTCGTTTTTCGTGTATCCACCGACAACCACATCCTGATGCTTTTGCGTTTTGATTTTCGCCCAGTCACGTGATCGTTTGCCCGGAATGTAAACGCTATCTGACTTCTTTGCCATAATTCCTTCCAGCGAAAGACGTTCCGCCTGAGTGAACAATTCGCTTGCGGTAACATTAAAGTTTTCGCTGTAGCGTATGAGGCCGGATTCCGGAACGATGGACTGAAGCAATTCCTTTCGCTGATGCAAGGGAACATTGCGTAAATCATAACCGTCGAGCCACAACAGGTCAAACAGGTAATAGATGAGCTGACCGTCGGCTTCGCTCCGCCAGTCCTGAAGCGCGGCAAAATCCGGCTCGCCCTTTTCATTCACGACGATGATTTCGCCATCCACAACGGCGCGGGTACCCCAATCCGCGAGCGCCTTGCGCACAGGATAGAATTTCTTGTTAAACGGTTTATTGTTTCTGGAACGCAATTCAACATCCTTGCCATCAAGATATGCCAGCGCCCGGAAACCATCCCACTTCACTTCGTATAACCACCCGGGTTGATCGAATGGCGCGTCCACGAGCGTGGCCAGCATGGGTTCCAGATCTTCCGGCATAGTAGCTTTCTTCTTTCCTTTAATTGCTGACAACGCTGCTGTTTTCGGCGAAGTACTCCGTTTATTTTTTGAGTCGGCATCGCCTGCGCGGTTGCTCCCCCATGTGCGGGAACTCGTGTCAGACGCGGTCTCCTCGATGGTCCGTCCCGAGACGACAGATTTATCGTGGAGCAGGACATCATCGTCCGAAGCAAACTCGTCCCTGTGTTTGATAAGCAGCCACGAGTTTTCACCGCGACTCTTCGTCTGCACGAGCGCAAACTCACCCTTCAGTTTCTCGCCATTGAGCCGGATCTTGACTGAGCCTTTTTTCAAACCCGCTGCGAATTGTTTTTCGCGTTCTTTTTTTGTTTTGAAATCTCCGACCGGCTCGTACGTTCCATGATCCCAGATGATAACCGTTCCAGCGCCGTAGTTTCCTTCGGGAATTATGCCTTCAAAGTTGTTATAATCCATCGGGTGATCCTCCACCTGCATCGCCAGCCTTTTATCGGCAGGAAGCAATGACGGGCCTTTCGGAACCGCCCAGCTTTTCATTACTCCCCGGAGTTCGAGCCTCAGGTCGTAATGTAGCCGCGAGGCCGCATGTTTCTGCACGACAAACAGCAATTGGCCGGATTCCGGCTTCCCTCCTTCCGGCTCGGGCGTTTCGCTGAACCGTCTTTTCTTTTTGTATTCTGCTAACCCCATGGCTACCAGACAG
>CBKWFZ010000894.1:0-2074 GCA_966673785.1 uncultured bacterium | reverse complement strand
AGTATCGCAACCTGTTGAATTACTTCTTCTTCAGTGCGCACGATATTCTGGTCATAAAAATCTTCACTCACCTTTGCCGCCCTGATACCCGTCAATACACTTTTGTTAAAGAGTTGTTGCGTCGCCTGAGCGGTTACGCTTGCCGAATACTGCATACCCGCTCTCAACACGCGAAATTCATCGGGTCCCGCATTCGGATCTCCAAGCGCTGCGGGAAACACAAACGCCTGCTGGATCACGTTGTCGGTTAAATCCGCGTTTATGTTCACCTGCGGCAGCGCGGCCGACTTAACCTCACGCGTTTTTTGTTTGCCTTCCTGATAATCAAGTTTTGATTTTACGACCTGACTGTTATTTTCAATTGCAACCTTCAAAAGCTCCTGCAGCGTGTACGCATGCGACTCCTGAGCGCACAAGTCCGCCGGCAGCACGAAAACTGCTGCTGCGATGATCACATAGCCAATCAGATTTTTATACTTCATAATCATGTTGTATTCCCTTGTTGTTGAAATTCACATCCTTTAATTTCTTGTATCGCTTTTTTCCTTTTTCTGTACAGATTGCATGAATAAAGTGCTCAAGCAGCGCTTTTGATACGTTAACGTGACCGAATCGTCCTGCGGGAAAAACCGACTCACTGTGGGCGAGCGTTACCTCTTCCAGACGTATACGTGCGATGACTTCAACATCCATGTCGTTGCGAAACAATCCCTGCTCAATTCCGGCGCGCAAAATTTCCATCACAAAGTCAGTAAGAAATCCATGTTTAAAATCTGTTATGATGCTCCACGCTTTTGGATGATATTTCTGCAGGTCGAAAAGCAGTGCTGATGTGTTGTGCGACAGATCTTTTTGTACGTACCGGCTAACCGCAACGAGAAGTTCGACGGCGTCCCGCGCATTGTCCTTTATTTCCAACAGTTCGCTTTTCTCCTTTGCCGCATAATTCCTGATGGACAGCGTGACGATATCATCCTTATCGGAAAAGTGCTGATAGATCGTCTTCTTCGAGATGCCCAGATTATGGGCAATGTCGTCCATGGTGATACTTCGTATTCCGAACTTCTGAAAAAGGTCCTTCGAACTGTTTAATATCCGTTTCCGTGTATTGCTGTCTTCCATATCTCAAGAAACCGAGGAAACTTTTGTTTTTGTAATAGTTTCCGCAGTTTCTATAACGGCAAGATGCGCATTTCGTTCAGCATGGAACAATAAATTTCCCAGGAATTTTTCCGAAATCGATTTAGAAAGGCTGAAATAAGGGTTTTACCCTGACCATTTATCTAGAACGGTCAGACGGTCAAGACGCGGGACGCAGGTATTCGATCATGATGGATGTGAGCAAGGCGCTTTGGGTAACGCTTTTTGCAACGACGTCGGCAGCCGGATCTGACGGCAATACCAGGCCGGTCGATCGCAGTCCCACCAGGGCTGACACAAAAAAATCAGCCAGCTCATAAGTATGCACCTTGCGAAACTCGCCTTTTGAGATACCGTCGGAAAAGATAGCGGCCACCAACTCCTTCTCCGTGGTGAAAAGCTTGTTCTTCATTTCGTTGTAAACAGGGTTCAACATCTCGGTAAGGTTGGCGCTTTCAATCTTCGACAGATTCCGAAGTTTGTCGAGAAACTGATTCCGGATAGTAACGTACTTTTTTAACTTAAAGCCTGCCTTGCTGTCACGCGAAATCATCGTCCGTACTCCCGATTCAAACTCATCGAATTCCTTCGTCACGACTGCAATGAATAATCGTTCCTTGTCGGGAAAGTAATAGTACAACGCCGCCTTCGACATGCCAATGTCAGCTGCAATTTCATTCATCGTCGTCTTTGAAAGCCCGTAGTGGGCAAAGCGGGTGGTAGCCGCATCGATGATCACCGATACTTTCGAGTCGTCCATGGTGCAAGATAAGTTGCACATGCTTGAATCAAAAGCGGCTCAGATCGAGACCTCAGCCTGAATCCGGAACATCCACTCGTCATTACGCGGCAAATCCGTGAACGAGACGTCACCCTGCACCTTAAGCCCGTGTCCGGATATGTAGCGTGAGATGCCGGCCGTGTATTGTGTGTA
>CBKWFZ010000893.1:0-2081 GCA_966673785.1 uncultured bacterium | reverse complement strand
ATCTGGCAAAGACGCGATACCTGGAAGGCATCTCCTGGCGGACTAACGTGTACGTGGTGCTTTTTCTGAGACTGACCCTGGTGATGGCCTTGTTTACCGTTAGCCGGCTCGGGTTCTATTTTTACAACCATTCCTTTTTTCCGGGCGTAACCCTTGGTGAAATGCTGCGCATCCTCGCCGGCGGCCTCGTATTTGATTTATCCACAGTCCTCTACGTCAATTTGCTATATATCCTGATGATGATAATCCCGCTGAAACTGCGGTTTAATCATTATTACCGCATCAGCCTGAAATATCTGTTTTTCATAACGAACGGCATCGCACTCGCTGCGAACGTCGCCGATTTCATTTATTATCGTTTTACGCTCCGCCGTACCACCGCCGACGTTTTCGCACAATTTGAGAACGAAACCAACATGGGTGGCCTTTGGTTGAAGTTTTTTGTCGATTACTGGTACGCCGCGGTCTTCTGGATCTTCCTGATGATCCTGATGATCCGGTGTTTCAATCTTTTACGATATGACGGACCCCAGATGAAAGACCGGCGGGCATTCTATCTGTTCGGATCACTAGCCATACCGTTAATCGTATATCTGATATTTGGCGGAATGCGCGGCGGATTCCGTCACAGCACCCGGCCGATCACGCTCAGCAATGCCGGGGAGTATGTCAGCGATCCGAAGCATATCAGTCTTGTACTCAATACACCGTTCGCCGTATTCCGGACAATTGGAAAAACGAAAGTGAAGAAAGTGCACTATTTCACCGACCAGGAGGTGGAGACGATCTACACGCCGGTTCACGAACCAGGGGACAGCGCAACGTTCCAGCGGAAGAATGTCGTCGTCATCATACTCGAAAGCTTTTCCAAAGAGTTTTTTGGAACGTTTAACCGGGAGAAACACGACGGGAAATACCAGGGCTATACGCCGTTTCTCGATTCGTTGATCACCCACAGCAAGACGTTTGAGTATTCATTCGCCAATGGAAGGAAGTCGATCGATGGCCTGCCGTCAGTAGTGAGTGGTATCCCGAGTCTTGGGACGCCATATTTCCTTTCTCCGTATTCCGACAACAGAATCAACAGCTTTGCGTCACTCCTTGGAAAAAAAGGGTACCACACATCATTCTTTCATGGTGCTCCAAACGGTTCAATGGGCTTCCAGGCATTTATGAATATCGCCGGCGTCAAGGAGTATTACGGTATGGATGAATACAACAACGACAGTCATTTCGATGGTCTGTGGGGTATCTGGGATGACAAGTTCCTCGATTTTTATGCCGACCATCTTAACACGTTTTCCGAGCCGTTTTTCTCCGCTTTCTTTTCAGTTTCTTCACATCATCCTTTCGAAGTTCCCGAAGAATATAAAGACCGGTTTCATGGAGGTCCCCTTGTCATTCATCGGTGTATAGAGTATACTGATTACAGTCTCCGCCGGTTTTTCCGGAAGGTTTCGGCTATGCCCTGGTACGACAACACAATTTTTGTGATAACGGCAGACCACACGTCGTCTGAAATTGAATTTCCGGAAACGCGAACTGCAGCAGGCTTTTTCAGTATTCCCGTAATATTTTTTACGCCGGACCAATCGCTTTCGGGGCGGGAAGAAAAGATCATTCAGCAAACGGATATCCTGCCGTCGGTACTTGGTTACCTGAATTTCGACGAACCCTTTATAGCCTATGGTACGAATGTTTTTTCAGATGCCGAGACATTTGCGCTGAACTATAAGGATAATCAGTATCAATTGTTCATGGGCGATTTCCTGCTGCAATTCGATGGCAGCAAAAGCCGGGGCTTATACCGCTTTAAGACGGATCGTTTGCTTCGTGAAAACCTTGTTGAAGAAATGCCCGAGGAAGTGGCGCGGCTTGAACCGAAAGTCAAAGCCATGATACAACAATACAACAACCGGCTTGTCGACGACAGGATGGTCGTGAATCGGTAGTCTCACGCGAGATTGTGATAGACGTTCTGCACGTCGTCATCTCCTTCCAGGGCCTCGATCAGCTTGAAAACCTCGTCCTGCTCTTCGTCAGTCAGCTCTTTTGTCGTGGAAGGTATGTATTGAAGCTCA
>CBKWFZ010000892.1:0-2082 GCA_966673785.1 uncultured bacterium | reverse complement strand
TGCATTTTTTGACTACGATCTGGACGGTGATCCTGATGTATACCTGGTAAATAACTGGCTGGAGAAGTATAACCGCAATAATTTGCGACCGAAGCGAATTGCGGGTGAGGCTCCGAGTACAGATCGGCTTTACAGAAACAACGGCGACAATACGTTTACCAATGTATCGCGGGAGGCGGGCATCCTGATCGAGGGCTACGGATTAGGGGTCGCCATTTGCGATGTGAATCAGGACTTCTGGCCCGATATCTACGTGTCCAACGATTTTATGTCCAACGATCTGCTGTGGATTAACCAGCGCGATGGAACCTTCATCAATCAGATCGGCGCTTATCTTAAGCACCAGACGCATAATGGAATGGGCGTCGATATAGCGGATTTTAATAATGACTTACTTGCGGATATCGTTACCGTTGACATGCTGCCTCCCGGGCATACCCGTCAAAAGCTGATGACCCCCGGGCAGAACTACGATCACTTCCACATGTCTATGCAGATGGGCTACCAGCCTCAATACATGCGGAATACGCTGCAATTGAATCGTGGCAGAATGCCCGACGGAACAGTGTTGTTCAGTGAAATTGCGTTTATGGCTGGCGTGGCGCAAACCGACTGGAGTTGGGCTCCGCTTTTTGCAGACCTCGATAATGACGGATGGAAGGATCTGTTCATCTCGAATGGATATCGGAAAGATGTGACCAATCTCGATTTTATTTTCTTCAACATGGAAGGAAGTCCTTTCGGCACCGAACAGGCCCGAAGCCGGAAGTATATCGAGGGGTACAACAATTTGCCTGACGTTAAAATCACAAATACCGCGTTCAGAAACACAGGGTCTCTTACTTTCGAGGATCAGACGTCGGCATGGGGAATCGATCTCCCGACTTTTTCAAATGGTGCGGCCTACGCCGATCTCGACAATGACGGCGACTTGGATCTGATTACAAACAACATTGATCAGGAAGTTATTATTTATGAGAATCTGGCGGATACGCGCAGGCCCAATCACCATTTCATCAAACTCGTCTGCACAGATCCAGGTTTGTCTCAACAAAGAGTCACTTTGTATGTTGACGGCAAGAAGCAGTACCTGGAAAATACGCCTTACCGCGGTTATCAATCCACCGTGGAAAACAAATTGCATTTCGGTGTCGGTAACTATCAGCGCGTCGACTCAGTCGTAGTGCTCTGGCCTGACTCGACAGCCGTGACTTACCGGGATCTACCGGTGGATACGTTGATAAAATTTTCGAAAAAAGATTCACGGCCGTTCATACACGCAAAGCCTCAGTTGCCGGTGATTGAATTCGTCGCACGTTCTGCGGTTGATTACCGCCATGAGGAAAAGAGTCCTTCAGACATAAAAGCGATTCGAACACTGCTACACGAGCTCACCCATTATGGGCCATGTCTTGCTATCGGAGACGTTAATGGCGACGGAGACGACGATTTCGTGGTTGGCGGAGAGGGTGGCGACCCTACCAGACTCTTTATTCAGAGGGGTGACGGCACGTTTGAAACGACGTTCTTTTCAACCTCCCATGATGAAGAAGATGGCGCTGCAGCGTTCTTTGATGCTGACGCAGACGGAGATCTTGACCTCTATATCGCCAAATCTGCCCATTCGAGTCAGACGGCCGCGAAATCGCATCAGCTATACTTGAACGACGGAACAGGAAAGTTTACTGATCAGTCGGACCGTCTTCCTGAAATTTTTACTTCTGCGTCATGCGTGGAGGTAGCTGATTTTAACAGTGACGGACTGCCTGATCTGTTTGTCGGCGGCCGAATCGAGCCAAGTGCCTATCCAAATGCCCCGCGCTCTTATCTGTTGAAAAATCTCGGTGGACGGTTTGCCGATGTCACAGCCCGGTTGAACACCGCATTGGTCGAACCCGGGATGGTGTCCGCGGCGGTGTGGAGCGACATAGACAGGGACAATTTGCAGGACCTGGTAATCACCGGAGAATGGATGCCGATTCGGATTTTCAGGAACACCGGATCCGGCTTCGAAGAAGTTACCGAGGCCTATGGTCTGAAAGGCACGAATGGCTGGTGGAATTGCCTTGGGGCCGCGGATCT
>CBKWFZ010000891.1:0-2082 GCA_966673785.1 uncultured bacterium | reverse complement strand
TGAAACCTTGAAGCTGTCGAGGGCAGGTAGTGCAGGCTTTGGTGACGCGGCGGGAAGCTAGCGCGAAAAACTTTTGCACAAGTTATTCACGCAGTTTTGCACTATACTCCTTAACAGCGTCAATAAAACATCTCACATTATCGACCGACGTATCGGGATATAAGCCATGCCCGAGGTTGGCAATATGCTTGTCCGGTCCAAATTGGTCGAGCATCTTTTTAGTTTCCCGGCGAACAACATCCAGACTGCCGTATAGTGCACAAGGATCCAGGTTGCCCTGAAGCACCTTGTCGGGAATGAGTTGACGTGATTCTGCGATTGTCATATTCCAATCGAGGCCGACAACATTGCAGGCGAGATCATTCATTTGGTTGCGGGCGAAAAACGCACCTTTGGCAAACACCGTTTTGGGCACATCCGTCAATGCATCGCAGATCCGGCTGATATAAGGGAGGGAAAACTCAGCGTATTGATCAGGAGAAAGGATCCCAGCCCATGAATCGAAGACCTGGATCAGATCGGCACCTGCTTTCACCTGCTCCCTTAGATAGTGAATGGTGCTTTCGGTAATCATATCGAGAAGCTGGTGTGAGAACACCGGATCGGTGTAGAGCATTTTTTTGGCTTCGCTGAAGGTCTTGCTCCCCTTTCCTTCGACCATATAGGCAAAGATTGTCCAGGGAGCACCGGCAAATCCGATCAGCGGAACGCGCCCGTTAAGTTCCTGCTTTGTCAGGCGGATCGCATTGATAACATATTCAAGCTCGTCTCCGGTGGCGACATGAAGCGTCTTCATTTCGCGTGGCGTGGTGATTCGATTTGGGAAAACCGGCCCGCGTTTTTCTTCCATCTCATAATTACATCCCATTGCCTCAGGAATCACGAGGATGTCGGAAAAGATGATCGCTGCGTCAACATCGAGGATATCGACTGGCTGAATAGTAACCTCAGCAGCCATTTCCGGCGATTTTACAAGCGTCTTAAAATCGCCCGCTTTTTCGCGAACCTTGCGGTACTCGGGCAGAATTCTGCCGGCCTGACGCATGAGCCATACCGGTGTCCGTTCGGTTCTTTCGCCTTTTGCTGCTCTCAGGAGAAGATCGTTTTTCAACATGGATGGTTAGATTGAAACTGGTGGAACAAAAAAAGCGAGCCGTTATGACTCGCTTTTCTGTGAAGAATATTTTGGTTAGGCTTCAGCAGCGGGCTGAACGCTGACAAAAGATTTGTCCGCTCTGCCTTTTTTGAAGACAACTACTCCGTTGGTCAGCGCAAAAAGCGTGTGATCCTTGCCCATTCCGACATTTTCGCCAGGATGATGCTTTGTTCCGCGCTGGCGCACGATGATATTGCCAGCTATTACCTTTTGGCCACCAAATACCTTAATGCCTAATCGTTTGCTTTCCGATTCGCGGCCGTTTTTTACTTTACCTTCACCCTTTTTATGTGCCATGGTTCAATAAATTTCAAATTTTCAGTTAATCAAATTAAGGTTAGCCGATGCTATCGATCTGTACTTTCGTGTACTGCTGGCGATGGCCGTTTTTCACGACATAACCTTTTCTGCGCTTCTTTTTGAAGACGATAACCTTGTTGCCTTTTACGTGCTCAAGAATCTTCCCAGAGACCTTGATCCCGCTCACAGTAGGGGCGCCAATTTGAACAGATCCGCCGTCATCCACGAGGAGGACTTTGTCGAAGCTTACTGCTGCTCCGGCTTCACCCTCCATCTTAGGGGCGTAAATGTATTGGTCTTTAGCCACTTTGAACTGTTTTCCTGCAATGTCTACGATCGCGTACATAGCTTTATAAAAATTGGACTGCAAAGGTAAAAAAAGAAATTGGAACTAGAGCCAGGCGCATCGGAAATTCCTTGAATTTGTTCGCCTGTCGCCTGGATTCACCATGAAAAAAAAGTTCACTTTTTTTTTGCCGCGCGTTTCCCTCAAATTTCACTGAAAAACCGGCGTTCTAAGGTATTATTTGCCAGATACTTATCTGTCCACAATCTATCCACACGTTATCCACAATCGTTATTTTTACGTCAGAAACCGCGTTTTGATTTTAAGAACGGTTCTGTTT
>CBKWFZ010000890.1:0-2084 GCA_966673785.1 uncultured bacterium | reverse complement strand
ATCATCGAGCTTTTTGAACGCGACGAACTCCTCCAGAAATCCCCTGAGCCCCTCGAGGCCTGCGTCTTTGATTGGCATTTCATAAATCGGCAACATGGGAATGATCACGCGGAACTTTTTGGAAAACCGGTTCACAACTCCTTCCCAGTTGCTCAGTGCGCCGAATAATCCATGCAGCAGAAGCAAGACCGGACCTTCACCCTCGTCGACAAACTTGAATCCGTTTTCTTCCTTGATCGTTATGGTCATCGCCTTTTCTTTACGGTGATAAGTATCAAAAAAAATACTGAAAAGAAAAAAACTACCGATGAAAAGCAGGTTGTTATCTTACAATATCAGAAAAAAAGGGAATTATTCTGCCAATCGCTTCAAAAGTATCGGGTGCGAAATTTGCGACCATCGGTAACACCCACGAGTCGCCGATCCAGTCTTCCGGAAAATGGAGTTGAAGCGATTCAAGTATCCACAGCACCAGGCTTACCATAAAAACAGTTCGAAAAAGACCGAAGATCGCGCCGACGTAAGGATCAGCCATGCCAAGCAGGGCATCCGGATATTTTTCAATCAGAAATTTTGCTGCAAGGTTTACAAGAAGTACGACAAGAAAAAAAACGGCGCCAAAAGCAATGTAGGGAAGCGCGAACTCATCAATGAAAAATTCTTCTTCGAGGTACACCATCGTGGACCCCATGAATTTAAATCCGAAAAGGACGCCGAGAAAAACGGCGATCAGCGAAAAGATCTCTACCCTGGAGCCGTCGCGGAAGCCGCTGTAGGCGCCAACCAGAATTATGATCGCGAGTGTGATGTCAATCTTGCTCAAGCCGAAAGTATTTTTTTGACCATGTCGGAAATGGTCTTCCCTTCCGCTTTGCCGGAAAGTCTCTTTGTGGCGACTCCCATTACCTTTCCCATATCCTGGGGACCGGTAGCTCCGACTTCGGCCTTGATCTTCAGCAATTCCTGTTCAAGTTCATCGTTGCTCAACTGCCTTGGTAGATAGCGGTTAATGATCTCAAGCTGAAACAGCTCTTTGTCTGCGAGATCCGTTCTCCCCTGCTGGGTAAAAATATCGGCAGATTCCCGTCGTTGTTTGGCGGCTTTTACAAGCAGTCGGTTTTCCGCGTCCGAAGACACCTCTCCCGATACTCCTTTTTCAGTTTCAGCCAACAGGATTAACGACTTGATGCTGCGCAGTGCCTCCAGTTCTTCCTTCTTCCTGGCAAGCATCGCCGCTTTAATGTCGGCGTCTATCTGTGACTTAAGGCTCATTGTTATCTTTGCTAAGTTGTTTTGGAACAAAAGTAATTGGTAGTTTACACCCGGAAAAGTTAAGTCTGTGACCCGACTCAGCGTCAATATTAACAAAATTGCCACACTCCGGAACGCCCGGGGCGGAAATAATCCCGACGTTCTCCGCGTTGCCCGCGACTGTGAACGTTTTGGTGCGGAGGGAATTACGGTCCATCCACGACCCGATGAACGGCACATCCGTTTTTCGGACGTGGTCGCACTCAAAAGTATTGTTACAACAGAGTTCAATATTGAAGGGTATCCTGACGAAAGGTACCTGGACATCATGCGTCAGACCCGTCCCGACCAGGCCACGCTTGTACCGGATGCGCCAGACGCCGTTACGTCGAATGCGGGCTGGGACACCATTCGCCATGGCTCATTCCTGAAAGAAGTCATCTCTGAAATCAAAAAATACGCCGGCCGGGTTTCGGTTTTCGTGGACCCGGATCCGCGGATGGTCGAAGGGGCTGCGGTCGCAGGCGCGGACAGGATTGAACTTTACACCGAGCCATATGCCTCGGGATTTGGCAACGATCGCGAGACAGCAATCCATCGATATGTCCGCAGCGCAAAGACGGCGCATGGCCTTGGGCTTGGAATTAACGCGGGTCACGATCTGGATCTGAACAATCTTGCATTTCTTCACCAGCGAATTCCGCATCTTGATGAAGTGTCAATAGGTCATGCGCTGATTTGTGATGCGCTTTACTATGGTCTTGAAAATACCATTCAGCTCTACCTCCGGCAACTGAAACAGAGATAAATTCTAATTACCTTGCGTTACTGAA
>CBKWFZ010000889.1:0-2086 GCA_966673785.1 uncultured bacterium | reverse complement strand
GGCGTTACGATCAGGAAATGATGAAAGATCCTTATGCAGTCACCGACGCCGATATTCTCTTTATTGAATCCACGTATGGCGATACCGATAACCCCGCAGCGGACCCTGAGACGGATCTTGCCCGGGTTGTTAACGCGGCATTTGAACGCGATGGAATCCTTGTCATCCCCGCATTTGCCGTGGGCCGCACGCAATCGCTTTTGTATCACCTACGCAAGCTGATGCAGGAAGACAAGATTCCGGACGTGCCGGTTTATGTCGACAGTCCGATGGCAATCTCCGCGACTTATTTGTTTTACAAGTATCCTGCTTACCACCGGCTTCCGGTTTCAACGAAGGATCTTGCAGCCGATATCGAAACAAACATGCTGATCTTTGTTAAGTCGGCTGAACATTCGAAAACGCTGAACCAGCTTCGAAACCGGGCGATCATCATCTCCTCCAGTGGCATGATGACAGGTGGCCGGATACTTCATCACATGTACCACCGGCTCAAAAACCCGCAGGATACAATTTTGATTTCAGGATATCAGGCGGAAGGCACACGCGGCCGCAGACTTCTGGAGGGAGAACAAACAATCAAAATCTATGGCGAAGAGGTGCCGGTCAAATGTACCGTTGAGTTCATGACCACACTATCGGGACACGCCGATAAGCCTGAGCTATTTCGATGGATGGGGAACTTCCGGGAAAAACCCAAGTACACGTTCTGTGTTCACGGCGAAGGGGAAAAATTGAATCGTTATGCGCAGGCGATACGCGATAAACTTAAATGGAATGTCATTGTGCCGAAGTATCTCGAGTCATTCGAGCTGTTTTCGGGGATTTAGGCAACCTTGATGCGTACAAGGCCTTTCTGAGGGTCAACCTTAATGTCAAAACATTTGGTTACAAACGCGCTCATACGTAAACCTGCCATTTGCGGCGTGTAGTCATCGGGGTAGAAAACGGTGAGTTCAAGAACGGCGCGTATAAAGTTCTCGTGACAGCAAAATTCCTTGACCCATTTCCGGAAGGTGGAATGCCATTCTTCGCTGTATTTCTCGTAGTCGTCGCGCCCATCGAAGATAAACGCAAGCTGATTGTCATTGTAGTACAGGAACCGGTATACGCCTGAGAGTGTCAGATAGAATTCATGCAGTTGCCTGAATTCGTCAGCCGTGTGCTCCTGAACCCTTTGTGTCGTGCTGTCGGAAAGGCCCAGCGGGTTGCAGCGAAGAAGGTATTCAACCTTAACGAAGTCGACCAGATACTGAAGGAGGTCGGATTCCAGGTCAAGCTGAACCTGCTCAAGGATGTAATTTTTATCGCGTGGGAAAAATTTTCTCAGCACGTTCTGATAGTTTCACAAAAATATAGTGAAATGCGCAGATTTGAAAATTAAGATTACGATCGGGCGTTCAGTTCAACGGTACGTTCACGTGCCGCTCCGCATGATATGAGGAACGAACAAGTGGTCCCGATTCGACATATCGAAGTCCACGCTTCAGTCCTTCTTCCCGGTACATGTCAAATACCTCAGGGTGGATAAACTCTGCGACCTCAAGATGCATCTTCGTGGGTTGAAGGTACTGACCCAGGGTGAGAATGAGCAGGCCATTTTCCGCAAGATCGTCCATCGCCCTGAATACTTCCTCTTTCGTTTCTCCTAGCCCCAGCATGATTCCCGACTTGGTTCGTTTACCGGCTTGCCGTATTCTTTTGATTTGCTCGAGGCTCCGGTCGTATTTGGCCTGGGGCCTGACGATCCGGTATAGCCGGCCAACGGTCTCCATATTGTGCGATACCACCTCCTGGCCACCTTCGATCATTCGATACAATGCATCCCAGTTGCCCTTGGTATCCGGGATAAGGGTTTCGATTGTTGTTTCGGGACTTAGCCTCTTGGTTTCAACTACGGTCTGATACCAGATCTCTGCGCCACGGTCCTTCAGCTCGTCGCGGTTGACGGAAGTGATCACAGCATGTTTCACGCCCATGAGCTTAATGGCTTCTGCTACGCGAAGGGGCTCCTGAACATCATACTCGGTAGTTCTTCCCGTCGCAACGGCACAAAAGGTGCAACTGCGTGTGCACTAGCTCGTCC
>CBKWFZ010000888.1:0-2098 GCA_966673785.1 uncultured bacterium | reverse complement strand
ATTGCGCTGTCGACTACGAACGCTGAGCACGATGGCCGCTGGGCATTCGGTAATGCCAACAACACTCCCCGCGTTGCGCGCGTTGACCTGAAAACTTTTAAGACAGTCGAAATCCTCGAACTTCCCAACAGTGGCGGTAACCACTCTTCGCCATTTATTACTGAGAATACCGAGTACGTTGTCGCCGGCACACGCTTCAGCATTCCGCTCGGCGAAAATCAGGATGTGCCGATCAGCTCTTATAAGGAAAATTTCAAAGGCTCGATAAGCTTTATCAAGGTAAATCAGGAATCCGGTGACATGAGCATCGCATTCCAGTTAAGGACCCCTGGCTTTAACTATGACCTCAGCCGCGCCGGCAAAGGTCCGTCACACGGATGGTTCTTCTTCTCGTGCTACAATACAGAGCAGGCATACACACTGCTTGAGCAGAACGCATCGAAGAATGACAAGGATTACATCATGGCGGTGAACTGGAAGAAAGCGGAAGAATATCTGGCTCAGGGCAAAGGCAAGAAAGAAAAGGCAAAGTACGCCCACAATACGTACGACGAAAAGACCCATATGGCGAAGTCGGAAATGCTTGACGAGGTTACGGTGCTTGACGTCTCCGAACTCAAAGACATCGTCTACTTCATCCCTTGCCCGAAATCGCCGCACGGATGCGACGTCGATCCCAGCGGTGAATACATTGTAGGCAGCGGAAAGCTTGCTGCTATGATGCCGGTCTTCTCTTTCTCGAAACTTCAGAAAGCTATTGCTGACAAGGATTTCGAAGGTGACTTTAACGGTATACCGGTTGTAAAATATGAATCTGCATTACATGGTGAAGTGCAGAAACCAGGACTTGGCCCGCTGCATACCGAGTTTGATGACAAGGGAAATGCATACACATCCATGTTCGTTTCGTCAGAAATCGTAAAGTGGAACGTAAAAACGCTTGAAATCCTCGATCGCGTTCCGACCTACTATTCAATCGGACACCTTAGCGTGCCCGGTGGTCCTACAGCAAAGCCATACGGCAAGTATGTTATCGCGTACAACAAGATAACAAAGGATCGCTATCTACCGACCGGACCCGAGCTGACGCAATCCGCTCAAATCTATGACATCTCCGGTGACAAGATGCAGCTACTTCTCGACTTCCCGACCACGGGAGAGCCACACTACGCGGAGGCGATTCCGGCAAGCAAGATCCAACCGAACGTAGTGAAGATATTCAAGATCGAAGAGAATGAGCATCCTTACGCCGCCAAGGGTGAGAAGTTCGCACGGGTCGAACGCAAAGGAAAGGAAGTGCACGTGTACATGACGGCAATTCGTTCTCACCTCACTCCTGACAATATCGAAGGAGTACGTGTTGGCGATGAAGTTTACTTCCATGTGACCAATCTTGAACAGGACTGGGATGTTCCTCACGGCTTCGCGATCAAAGGCGCGCAAAATGCTGAAATTCTGATCATGCCGGGCGAAACACAGACTCTGAAGTGGACTCCTCTCCAGACTGGTGTATACCCCTTTTATTGCACAGACTTCTGCTCAGCGCTGCACCAGGAAATGTCGGGATATCTCAGGGTATCGCCCGCCAACTCCGATACACCGCTTAAGTTCTCAACCGGTGAACCCAGCGTGCAGTAAGCCACTGCCGCACTTCGGGTAAACCGACTCCGGTATCCCGTTGCCGGATTATAAAACTGGCAACGGGATATTCGTTTAAAAAAAACAACATAATGAAGCAACTAAGGACATCAAGCCGGGTAATAATCGCAGTACTTTCACTTTCTATGATCGGTGCCTACTTTCTGCCGCTGTGGCAGATTCTCATGTGGGCTCCGCAATACCCCGAGGGACTGGAGATGAAAATATGGATCGATGATTTGTCCGGCGACGTTAAGATTATCAGTGCGCTCAACCACTATATCGGAATGCGTCACATCGAAGTGAGCATGTTTCCTGAGTTCACATACATGGTCTACATAGTCGGGGCGATCATTGCAATCGGATTAGTGGCAAGCCTTGTTGGAAGACGAGCTTCACTTGTCGCTTTTCTCGTAGTTATGATTGCTGCAGGTGTAGGGGCGCTTGTCGATTTTTACCT
>CBKWFZ010000887.1:0-2100 GCA_966673785.1 uncultured bacterium | reverse complement strand
TTATACAAACTTTTTCCATAATCCGGTCACTTCAGTTGAAGAGTATGCAGAAAAAGCGACTTCAATCCGCATTCAACCTACTAAAGCGCTCATTAAACGTTCGTTAAAAAAAGAATGACGGTTCAGCAAAAGCAAAGCATTGCATGCCTGGTCGAACATGTCAAGCGTTGAGCGACAGCCCGGCATTACCGGCTTGCTATCACCGACCGAAATCTGTATTGAGGTCGTTCGCGAACTTTACCTCCTGCGCCGGCTCCGTTGAGCAAATCACACATGAATATCCTTCAATCAGGACGCGGTGATAGTAACCCCGTTTGGACGTTCCTTTGATGTAACCGGTTTCGCGCTCGATGATTGCGTCAGCAGGATCTGTCGAAAGGCCCTCACCCCAGGCTTTAAGCAAACTTTCTTTCTTTGTCCATAAATCAAAAAAGAACTGCTCCGGTCGGCGGGATGCGAGAACACCAGTGAACTCTTCAAGCGTGAAACAATCCCGGTAAGCCTGCCAGTCCAGTGGTCGATGTTTTTCGATGTCTACTCCCACCGCACCGTTATCCGAGATGACACAGGCGATGAGGTCATGGGAATGCGCGACATTGAAATCGATTCCGGAATCCGGCAGAAACCATTTTCCTTTTTCCGATCTGCGTATCCCCGCAAGTTGATGCAACGAAACTCCTGCATTCAGAAGAAGCTTAACCATCCTGACTTTTCCGGCTGTCGTTCGTTTCTTATCGAAATCATTGACGTATTCTTCACCGCTCTCCAAAAACTTACATAAAGACGGATCATCGCTAAAGTCTGCTGACTCTGCGTTCTCCGTCATAACATTTACAAGGCTAAACCTGATCACCGCTGAAATTATTCATTAAAGACACAATTTGAAAAAATGATGTTTGTGATCATAACAACGCGGCCCTGATTTTTCCGGTAGGACTTTTCCGGTTTATTACGGCAAGACTATACGCCAATGGGGAACTATCAATCAAAAATGAGAAGATGCTAACGAGGTATAAGAAACACATCGTTTCGATTCTTCCGGCGAACGACCAGATGGTAACTTTAAGGGTCATTAATCTTTAAAACTACTTGCTATGAAAAAAGAACTCAAAAGACCGAACGGAAATGATGCGTATGCAACGTTGACGATCGAACGCGCAAACAACCTCATTTATCTTGACTGGAACGGTTACCTGAACGTAGACCTCGTGAAAGCAGGGTCGGAAGAGCTGTTGAAACTCATTAAAGAGCATGGTGTCAACAGGGTGCTGGTCGACAACCGAAAAGTCTCCGGACCGTGGCAGGCAGCTAATGAATGGTATCAGACCGACTGGAATCCACGCGCTGCCAAGGCAGGTCTCACCGATATGGCGGTCATCATGTCAGAGAACATTTTCACCCAGCTTTCTCTCCAGGGATTTGCAAAGGTGACGAAAGGTGTCTACACCGTTAACATTTTCAACGCGGAGCCTCCCGCACGCAAGTGGTTGCTCGAACAGGTTTCGACGGCAGCCTGATCTTTCCGACTATAGCTTACGCCACCGGACCTCGACAGTGATCCGGTGGCCATTCACTGTTACGGGTGCGCTAAGCGTCAGAAATTCTCCCTGGATACGTGCATACCGGACTTCTTCAGTACCAGTCCAATCCGGCAAGAGGCTGCCCTCCACGTAATGCGTGAACTCGCCGGGAGCCGTCTCTCTGTATCTTCCCCAGTACGCCGCATACGAACGGTATGCCTCGGCAACTTCTTCGTCGGTCCCTTCAAACAAACGGGGTGTATTAAGCTTATTGCGGGGCAATTTCATCAGCTGGGCATTCATATAGCCCTTGTTGTCATACATTAGAATGCCCTCGGGGTTTTCCCCAAAGAAGTTTACAACATTTCCGGAGAGATCACGATACGTCCACGAGACCAGTTTCCAGGTACCGATAATGCGTTCACCAATGAATTCGCTCATGATACCTTCCTGATCGCACGACCATTCAACAACACCACACTCAGTTGTTTCGCCTCCTGAGCAATCAGTTCGGAGACGAAAGCCGCATCGTGCTCAATGTAGCGGTGACCACCGGGTCGTGATACAAGTCTGAACGATG
>CBKWFZ010000886.1:0-2104 GCA_966673785.1 uncultured bacterium | reverse complement strand
CAAGAACGGAAGAGCATGAAGTTAAAATCGTGTTAACATAAGAAAGGCTCCTTCGCGGAGCCTTTCTGCTTTATGACAGTTTAAAAACCTTTCGTATCTGATCTACATAATCCAGCTTTTCCCACGGGAAGAGCTCGACCTTCATCTTTAGCTGGGTCTTTTTGCCTTCATTGAAAATCTTTTCCACTACACGGGGCTCTCTTCCCATATGACCATAGGCCGCAGTTTCCGAATAGATCGGACTGCGAAGATTAAAACGGCGTTCAATGAAATAAGGCCGCATATCAAAAACCTTTTTCAGTTTCTCGGCGATCTCCCCGTCTGTCAATTCGACCTTTGACGTACCGAATGTATTGACGTAAAGACCAACAGGCTGAGCTACGCCTATCGCATAGGCTACCTGAACAAGCACCTCATCGCACAGACCAGCCGCAACAAGGTTCTTGGCGATGTGACGGGTCGCGTAAGCGGCTGAACGGTCTACCTTCGACGGATCCTTACCGGAGAATGCACCGCCTCCGTGGGCACCTTTGCCACCGTAAGTATCGACAATGATCTTTCGCCCGGTGAGACCGGTGTCGCCATGCGGACCGCCGATCACGAACTTCCCGGTAGGGTTCACGTAGTACTTGATGTCCTTGCCAAAAAGTTTCTGAACGCGTTTCGGCAGCCTCTTCTTTACGCGCGGAATAACGATATTTATGATGTCTTCACGAATCTGTTTCAGCATCCGCTCGTCCCGTCCAAATTCATCGTGCTGCGTTGAAATAACGATCGTGTCTACACGCAGGGGTTTATTGTTGTCATCGTACTCGATCGTAACCTGTGACTTGGAGTCCGGCCTGAGATACTTCATAACCCTGCCATCTTTCCTTATGGTTGCAAGCTCCTGTAGCAGCAGGTGAGCGAGCTCCAGTGGCAACGGCATGAAATTGTCCGTCTCATTCGTCGCATAGCCAAACATCATTCCCTGGTCGCCGGCACCCTGGTCTTCTTTCCTCCTGCGCTCGACGCCCTGGTTGATGTCCGGTGATTGTTCGTGAATTGCCGAGAGTATCCCGCAGGAATTAGCCTCAAACATATACTCGCTTTTCGTGTATCCGATTTTCCGAATAACCTCCCGTGCGATATCCTGTACGTCGAGGTATGCTTCCGACTTCACCTCCCCGGCAAGTACCACCTGCCCGGTGGTTACCAACGTCTCACAAGCGACCTTCGAATTCGGGTCATACGCAAGAAAATAGTCGATAAGAGCATCGGATATCTGGTCCGCCACTTTGTCTGGATGTCCTTCAGAAACCGATTCTGAAGTGAATAAATACGGCATAGAATGTTTTGGTTATGAGAATATGAGGGACGCTTTTAAATTCAGCCGGCAAATTTAAAGCGATTTGGGTAATTGACAAATCGCCTCTCCTACTTCGCCAAAAACAAAAACACGGAGGGTAGTTTGGGGAAGTCGACAGACCTGGAACGCCACTCGCGGACCGGTGCCGTCCTGATCTTTTCCGACGCGCCGGTGAGATCCAAAGCAACGGAAAGCAGCGTGTCAGGGCGGAGCGTTTTGATCAGCACAGACATAAGCCTGTTATTTCGGTATGGTGTTTCGATAAAGATCTGAGTCTGCTTTCGTTTCGATGATTCCCGTTCAAGTTCGCGAACCGCGGAAGCCAGCTCGCTCTCCTGTACCGGGAGATACCCGTGAAACGCGAACCGCTGTCCATCGAGCCCCGATGCCATCAGTGCGAGCAGAATAGACGATGGTCCAACCATCGGGACCACAGTGACTCCATGAGCATGCGCAAATGAAACGGCCAGTGATCCCGGATCAGCGATGCCGGGACAACCCGATTCTGACAACACCCCAATGTCGCTTCCGTTAAAAAGTGCCGCAAACATCTCCTTAACGGCATCACGCGGCGTGTCTTTATCGAGTACCTGAAACTGCAGCGGCTCAATGCTGGGATAGATGTTGAGACTACTGAGAAACCGCCTGGCCGTGCGCACATTTTCGACCAAAAAATGATTAATCCGGGGAAGGACGTGCAACACCCCTGAGGGAAGCACCGTTTCCTGCGTATCATCGGAAATGACCGTCGGTATG
>CBKWFZ010000885.1:0-2110 GCA_966673785.1 uncultured bacterium | reverse complement strand
GTGTTGAAATCCGGTCGCCGCCATGATGACGGCGCAAACAGCAAAGTATCGATTAAGTTTTCTCATTGGCGTAACGTTGTTACAGCGGTTTAAATTTGGTCCCTATGCTAAGACGTATCCTCGCGCCTGATCCCCTATCCGAGTTAGTGATTTTTTCACGAAACTATTTCCTGTTTTTGATATAATCGACCACTTCAACCATGGGAGCAACCCAGATCGCGCTTTCGTTTTCTTTCAGGAACGTGAGCAACTGCCGATGTTCGCGCAAACCCACATTCAGGGCGTGTTCGCCTCCTACCCCATGGAAAAGAATCACAAGCAATTTCTTTTCACGCATCGCATTCCGGACCCAGCCAATCATTTCTTCACCCGACTGGCCACTGACGGCGTATGACGGTACCGTAAAAAGATCAACCGTTGCCGCCGCAGCCAGCTCGTTCTTCACAATCCGCGCTCCTGTAAAGTCGTTGGTAATCAAATGCACGAAAGATGAATCGCCGACACGGGTGTCTCCGCAGGGATAGGCAAATGTCCGTTTGTCCCGGCCATCCAACGCTTTGAGAAACACATTGGTCATGCGCACTTCATCAAGCAATCGCTGAACGGAATAGCTGCTGAGGTCACGTTCGTCACTAACCCATTCACGCCCGGGACCGCGGCCATCACAAGGGTGAAAAAGTGTATGGTTTCCAAGCTCATGACCGCTTTCCGCGACGGCAGTCCAGTCACGCAGTCGGTTCGCACATCCCGGAAAATATGCAGACAGATAAAACGTTGCACGAAAACCGAGCGAGTCGAGAATCGGAACCGCATTATCGAGATGGACATTCAACGCATCGTCGTAGGTGAGCACCACCGTACATTGTTTTCCATTCCACGGTGCGCCGGACTGTGCCTCAGTCTGCTGCCAAAACAAAAAGCTCATCACCACCAGGAAAGCCACCTTGATCAGGATGCGCGATTTTTTGCCGATGCTTGTAAAGAATATTCCCTTCATTGAGTTGTATATCAATCGCCAGATGAAATATACGCATTATTAAACGCGTTGATAGCATTCGGCAAATTTTCAGAATGCTGAACGCGAAAAAGTCTGTAACCAAAATCACAAATCGTGCAACACGAGCGAACCTTTCCGCTTTTTATTTCAGGCCGGACACAAATGTGCTTTCATTTCATGACATGAGTCATTATCCGCAGGATTCAGCGCCGGTAATTTCACGTTGAAATTAACCGGCTACCAATGCTATCACGACGCGAATTTATACGACTGGCGGCTTTCGGTGCAGGCGCGGGATCGTTCGCCATATCATTGCCGTCGTGGTCAGACAGGTTGAGCACACAATTGCAAAGTCCCGGCCCTGCAGCAGGAAGAACGCCAACGTATTGCGAAATCTGTTTCTGGAAGTGCGCGGGATGGGTTTACCGGAACGACGATGGTAAACTATGGAAGATTACGGGCAACGACGATGACCAGCACTGCTCGGGAAGATTCTGTCCGAGAGGCACGGGGGGCGTCGGAATGTATTACGACAATGATCGCCTCAAAACTCCCCTCATCCGCACCAGGGAACGCGGAAAGGATTTCTTCAGAGAAGCTTCGTGGGAGGAAGCGCTCGAATATGTCGCTCAAAAAATGAACGCGATCATCGATAGCGATGGAGCCGAAGCGCTGGCACTTTTTACCCATGGATCAGGGGGTAAGTATTTTGGCGATCTGTTCAAAGCGTTGGGTTCAGCCAACATAACCCAACCATCGTACGCCCAATGCCGTGGTCCGCGCGACGCTGCCTTTATCGCCACATTCGGCGAGCACCCCGATTCACCCGAGGTCACCGACATCCGTGATACGAAGTGCCTCGTGCTAATCGGATCTCATATTGGCGAGAACATGCACAATGGACAGGTACAGGAGATGTCGGATGCCATCGATAAAGGCGCCGTTATCATTACCGTCGATCCCAGGCTTTCCACCGCAGCAAGCAAGTCACAGTATTGGTTACCGATTAAGCCGGGAACCGATCTTGCACTGCTGCTAAGCTGGATCAACGTACTTATCACGGACGAGTGGTATGACAAAAATTATGTAGGTCAGTATTGCTACGGCTTCGAA
>CBKWFZ010000884.1:0-2111 GCA_966673785.1 uncultured bacterium | reverse complement strand
ACGGTTTGCATCCCGAGCTTGTTAAAATGGTGGGACGTATGCGTTTCCGTTCCTCGTATGGCCAGAACCTGCTGCAGCACTCACGTGAAGTAGCCAACCTTTGCGCGATCATGGCGTCGGAACTCGGCCTGAACGTCAAGCAGGCGAAGCGCGCCGGATTGTTACATGATATTGGCAAGGTGTGGCCCGAAGAACTTGAGAAGCCTCATGCTATCGTGGGCATGGAACTCGCGCAGAAGTATAAGGAGCATCCGGCCGTCTGCAACGCAATTGGCGCTCACCATGACGAAATCGAAATGACCAGTATTATTTCGCCGATCGTTCAGGCTTGCGATGCCATCAGTGGTGCTCGTCCCGGGGCACGACGCGAAGTCATGGAACAATACATCAAACGTCTTCGCGAACTTGAAGAACTTGGACTGAGTTTCGATGGCGTTGAGAAATGTTATGCGATTCAGGCCGGACGCGAGCTGCGTGTGATTGTCGATGCCGAGAAGGCCAATGACGAACGCGCAAGCCAGCTGAGCTTTGACATCTCACAAAAGATTGAACGCGATATGCAATATCCGGGTCAGGTGAAAGTGACCGTGATTCGGGAAATGAGAAGCGTGGCATACGCGAAATAGGAATACTGACAAAACTAGTGAAGGCTGCTTTCGAAAGATGGCGGCCTTTTTTGTTTGCATCGCCCTCACGGACTGCATACTGTTTTTTATATGAAAGGTATAACCTCTTGGCTGGATGAGAATTATTTTCAATCTTTAAACTTGCCTTGCCCTATGAGAAGAACCGTTGCCTTATGTGTGTTAGCTATTTCACCGCTTTTGTTTGCAGAGGCGCAGTCGGCTGACAGCCTTATTTTGCAGGCTGCATTCAGGAATACAAGCAAGCTATACGAAGATTTTATCACGCCGAATTCCGGAATTATCAATGGCTCCGAATATCGGGAGCCACGGTCGCGGGAAGAACAACATGCCTATTTTGGAGAGAACGACTGGGCCATAGGCGATGTGAAGTACAACGGACAATGGTACCGGAAAGCAAGTCTCATGTACAACGTGGAGTCGGACGAGCTAATTGTTGAAAATCCCGTCAATGGGCAGGAAATCCAGCTCGTCAAAATAAAGATCGCGGAATTTAATCTGCTTGATCGGCGCTTCCTGCAATTCCGGGAGCAGGATCTGGCCGGATTGCCGGAACCTGGTTTTTATGAGGTAGCGCACAATGGCCCATCGCGCGTGCTGATCAGGTACGAAAAGGTCTATGAAGAGAAAATTGAAAACAGCGCCCTCGTACTGTATTATACTCCAAAGATACGTTTCTACATCAAAAGTGGGGATTCCTTTGTTCGCGTTGTCAGAAAGCGGGATGTCCTGAAAGTTTTTTCGGATAAGAAAAGTGAATTGCGCGCATTCATCCGGTCGAAAAACCTGAAGATTTCGAAACACAATCCGCGCGCATATGGGGCTGTCGCGGCACATTACGACACGTTAACCGGCAATCAATAATGATTCGTTTCTACAGTATAGTCATGTTTGCACTGTTAATCAGTTTTCAGGCTGTTTCACAGCGCAAGCCTTTGCTTGAAGGTGACTTCAAAGATGTCAGGTTTGAAGATTTTATCCGCAAAATCGAAGAACAATCGGGATATCGCTTTTACTACAATCCCGCATGGCTTGACACTATCACAGTGAATGTGGCATTCAGAAACAAGCAAATCGACGAAGTGCTTACGCAGGTTCTCGAGGGCACTGAGTTTAAATGGACTGTATCTCCGGATCAGGAAGTGTTCATTACAAGACAACGCGAAATTCTCGCTCAGCTTCCGCCGGGATTTTTCCCTAATGAGGAAGTGACTGGTGCGCGGCAGGCTGTTGAATTTGACTTTTCGGAATATGAAAAGCGTGAAAAGCAGCAACGCATCGCCGAAGACCGGCTGTACTCAATTGGTTCAAAGACATCCAATCTCGAGGGAACGGCAACCATTGTCGGAACGCTTCGCGATATAACTTCCGGCGAACCGTTAATCGGCGCTTCGATCTATATCGAAAAACCACTGATTGGAGCCAGTACCGACCAGTTTGGTCACTATTCACTCACCATTCCAAAAG
>CBKWFZ010000883.1:0-2112 GCA_966673785.1 uncultured bacterium | reverse complement strand
CTCATGGGGTACTTTGATAAAATGATGTATGCACCGTCCTCCGGAGCGAAGGGAACATAAAATCCCTGCAAGGTGATCTCCTTTCCGTTCAGCGCTTTCAACTCATCTGGAAACGTGGGATAGAAGAGATACTCTCCCAGTTTTTCGTAATATTTCGGATCGAACTTGGTCTTTGCAAAAACGGTCCAGGTATCCGGCTTTTGAGCAAAAGCCCCGGTTAGCCCAAACAACAAAACAACTGATAAAGCAATTCTTTTCATATTTCGGTATTAATCATGCATTTCCCGCCAGCACACGACTGATATCAGTTCGATAAGCCTGAATCGCCGGAATGATGGCGCACGCCAGTCCCAATAACAAACTTGCCGCCAAAATTATCCATTCCTCGGTATAGAAAACAATACCGCTTATCCCAGCCTTTTCGACCTGCGGTATAAAAGCCGTCATCGCCACGACAGCGCCATGCGCGAGAATGAGACCGGCAACGCTTCCAAGCACCGTCAGCATGCCCCCTTCCAGCAATATCGAAAAGACAATGCGTTTTCTGCTTGCACCCATTGAGCGAAGGATGGCAAGATCATAACGTCTTTCCTTCAGGGAATTATAGAGCGCGATGAAGATGCTGAGCCCTGAAATAACAATCAGAATATAAGCGAATGACATCAGGATGTCGACACCAACACCGAGAATTGAAAAGAGTCTCGCTGTCTCAAACGCCGGCGATGCTGCCTGCAGGTTGCTGCCGGTGTTAATCTGCCGCGGAAGTTGTATGGCGCCCATCGGCGAACGGTATTTTATAAGCAGGGATGTGATTTCAAGGGTCGTATCGCCGGCAGCTACCGACGGAATCAGCCGAGAACGCGCGACTGAATCAGCCGGACGATGCTCCTCATGCGTATCGCCATGTTCATGGGCGTGATCTTCTTCATGTTCGGAATCCGATTCCTGGTGCGCTGTTTCGTCCGGCTCTTCATCTGTCTCCTGATGCATCTGCCAAACGCTTTCGACGCTGGTGAGTATAAGGTTGTCGAGGACGGTGTAACTCGGTTTCATGATACCGGTTACCACGTATTGATGTTCATTGTGTGCATGTCCCCCGGCCGTAAGCCCGTGGCTGCTTTCAAAGCGATCTCCTATCTTAAGACCAGACATTTCGCTTACGGTCGCGCCAATCGTCACTTCCAGTGGTTTTGAGAACCATGCACCATTTGCGAGATCGGCTTCATAAAGCGCAGCGTAAGCGTCATTGGTACCAATAATGCGATACCCCGCATAGCTGTCGCCCAACGCAAGCGGAATTGCATTCTTGACAAGCCGGTGACGCGCAATGCGTTCTGCCTCCGCCAACGAAATGTTGCCGGTAGGAAAGTCGATGTGAAAAATGTTGCACAGTATCAGTTGCATCGGACTTCCCTTCGCACCAACGACCAGGTCGATACCCCGCGCGTTTGTCGATATCTTTTCTTCCAGCTGGTTATTAACGATCAGAAGAATCGTAATTACAGCGATACCCAGTGACAGAAGCAAAATGTTTATTGCCGTATTCAACGGCCTTGCCTTCAGGTAATTCCAAACCAGTTTAAAGATGTTCATAAGGAAGCATTGGTCTGAATCGTTGGCAAAACAATCCGGTTTTGAATTTTTTCTTTCAACCGCTGATCATGTGTTGCCACCACAAGCGTGCTTTGATTCCGCACCGCGGCGTCGATCAGGGTATGTATGACCCGGTCACAGTTCTTGTCATCAAGTGCCGACGTTGGCTCATCGGCAAAAAGGATCGCCGGTTTGTTCAGCACTGCCCGTGCAATGGCTACACGTTGTGCCTGGCCCTGACTAAGCTCGGTCACGCGGCTGCGGCGTTTGTCGGCGAGACCGAGATTTTCAAGCACTTCAGTTACCCGGTCCGCACGTTGCGGCAAACCAGCCAGATAGGGAGCCAGCAACAAATTGTTTTCAACGGTCAACGCATTGATCAGGTGGTTACGTTGAAAAACAAATCCCACACGTTTTGCACGGAACTGGTCCAATCCCGTTTCGCTCAGGGCTGACAATTCGGTGCCGTCGACTATTACCGATCCTGAATACTTTCGCAAAAGTCCGCCGAGAATATGC
>CBKWFZ010000882.1:0-2119 GCA_966673785.1 uncultured bacterium | reverse complement strand
CATTCGAAATTCAGATGGAGCGGATCTTCGGGCACGGAGAGCTTGCCAAAATACCGAACAATCACAAGTTGTATTCGGTCTTCTTCCGATTCGACGGACCGCCCACTACGTCACAGGAATTAAATGGGTGGGGCGACGACATTGTACACGATTATCTGAAGGCGATCCAGATCAACAATCGCGTTGGGGTACTTTACAGCAACAAGGATTACGGCTGTGAATGGGATTATGATTTCAGGAACAAGAGATTCTATAAGATTGACAACACCCGGTTCGGCGTTAACATAGTACTGTACGCGATGACCCGGTGATACGTATGAACCATTCCATCATGAACGAAGAAGTACAGCAACTGACATCACGCCTCGGGGCATTGAGAGAAGAAATCGCAAAGGTGATCGTGGGCCAGGCGGAAACGATTGACCAGCTGCTCATCACGTTCCTTGCCGGTGGTCACGCACTGCTGGAGGGAGTACCCGGTCTGGCGAAAACGCTTATGATCCGGACCTTAGCGGAAGCAATTGATCTCCGCTTCCGCCGTATACAGTTCACACCCGACCTCATGCCATCCGATATCATTGGTACGGAAATTCTCGAAGAGGATCATTCCACAGGAAAGCGATTCTTTAAGTTCAACAAGGGGCCGGTGTTTGCGAACATCATCCTTGCCGACGAGATCAACCGAACGTCACCTAAGACTCAGTCGGCGTTGTTGGAAGCGATGCAGGAATTTAAGGTCACATATGCCGGTACCACTTACCCGCTCGATCAACCGTTCTTTATTCTGGCAACACAAAATCCGATCGAGCAGGCCGGAACGTTTCCGCTGCCGGAAGCGCAGCTGGACCGCTTCCTGCTTTTCATCCGCATCAACTATCCCGACGCAGCCGAAGAACAAATGATTCTAAAAAACACGACCGGAGTTCGTCAAACGGGTATCAACCGGATTCTTGACGGTAAAATGATCACTACTGCGCAACGACTTGTACGGGAGGTACACATCAGCGACAATCTCATCGCGCTGGTCAGCAATATCGTGAGGGGTACCCGTCCGTTGGAGCCCGAAATGCCGGTGGTAAAGGATTTTGTACGATGGGGTGCCGGTCCGCGTGCGGGACAGGCAATGGTACTCACGGCAAAAGCGAGGGCGCTACTGTCGGGACGATACGCCGTGGTGCCCGAGGACATTGAGCACGTAGCCTACCCCGTACTCCGGCACCGTATTTTGTTGAACTTCAAAGCTGAGGCCGAAGGGATTCAACCCGACGAAATTACGCGACAGCTTCTGGCACACTACCGTAAAACGCTCAAAGCATCGGTGTAAAGATGGATCAGCGCATCAGGTCCCTGCTCAAACCAGAATTACTTTCGTCGTTGAACGGAATGGAACTCATTGCACGAATTATCGTGGAGGGGTTCATGAGCGGAAGTAATAAAAGCATGAGCATCGGATTTGGTCAGGAGTTCGCGCAATATCGCGGTTATGAACCCGGCGACGACTTGCGGCAGCTTGACTGGAAAATGTATGCCCGGTCGGAGCGCTATTTTGTAAAACAGGCAGAGATTGAGACGAACATAACGGTAAAGCTCATACTCGATGCCAGTGGATCAATGGCCTACGCCGAATCCGGACTCAGCAAGTTTGACTACGGGAGAATGCTTGCTGCCGCGACTGCATATCTCGCACGAAAACAAGGCGATGCTTATGGCATTTCAATAGTCACTGGTGATAAATTCACACATGTGCAGCCACGTTATGAACACCACCACTTCATGCGGGTGCTTTCGGCACTTGTCGACGCGGCACCCGACGGATCGTGGACGAACACCGCTGAACTTGAAAACGCGATTGATCATCACGCGAAGGAAATGATTATTCTCTTTTCGGATTTGTATGACGACGATGGAGAACTCTTTCGCTTTGTCAGGCAGCTGAAAACGCGGCGGAACGAAGTGATTGTCTTTCATATCATGGGCCGCAATGAACGTTTGCTGGAAACAAACGGGAACTTCACCTTCCGTGACCTCGAAACCGGATCGACACGAAGAATCAACGTGTCCGCTGCGCGCGACAGCTATCGGCAAAAACTCGAGGCATGGATTAATGCCACCCGCAGCT
>CBKWFZ010000881.1:0-2121 GCA_966673785.1 uncultured bacterium | reverse complement strand
GAACATCGTGGCGACCGGATTTGCCTGCCCGAGATTCACGCCCTCAAGCGTTGGCGAGAAGCGATAATCATTCGGTGATAAATCCCAATAAGCCGGGAATAGCGGATTTATCACGAGCGCATCGTGCAAGTCATTCCAGTATATATTACCGGTTCCGGTACCACGGGTTTGTGAATTTGTGAACGTCACATTTTCACCCAGCTTCAGAATTTTACGGCCACCGATTTCAAGAAGTTTGATTTCAGTATTCAGACGGGCAGTGAGCCTCTTTAGTCCGGCATCAATGATGTCGCCGCCAATCATCCCGGTCTGATCCAGATAAGAAAAACCGGCACCATAGGTTATGTTTTCGCCTGCACCTGTAATGTTCACGGCGTGGCTTACCATCGGAGCGTCCTTCTGCGTAATTTCATCAACCCAGTCCGTTCCCTGCCAGCCACTCTGAAGCAGGTTCCACACGTGGTCCCCGTACGCTGTACCAAGACCCGTAACACCGCCGGTATTCGTAGGATTGTTCAGCCAGTTGTTGGTCTTGATTTCATTTTCCCAGTTAGTCAGCGCTTTTCCATCATTGGCGAGTCCCTCGTCGATAATGAACATATACTCTTGCGCATTGAGCGTCGGGGGCTTCTTATAGATGTTTTGTACACCATAGAAACCGTTGTAGCTGATCTGGGGTTTGACGCCCTGCTTGCCTTTTCTGGTTGTTACCAGTACGACACCGTTGGCTCCGCGCGACCCGTAAATTGCTGCAGAGGCGGCATCTTTCAGTACGTCAATGGATTCGATATCCGATGGAGCGAGGTAATTGATGTTGTCCCCGACGGGCACACCATCAACGATGTAAAGCGGGTTCGAGTTTGCAATCGTACCGATACCACGAATGCGCACCTTGGTTCCTGCGCCCGGCTGTCCATTATTTCTTGAGATACTAACACCGGGGGTAATACCCTGAAGTGCTTCCATGGCACTACTCGTATTGAGCGCCTGGAGTTTAGCGCCATCCTGGCGGATGTTCGCGCCGGTTACGAGCGCCTTCTTCCGCTCGCCGTATCCGATCACCACAATCTCCTCGAGTGAAGTGATATCAGGCTCCATGTTCACGTCAATCACGGAGCGTTGCCCAACTGTTACTTCCTGGGCCAGATAGCCAATGAAGCTGAATACGAGAATGGAGTTGTCATTGACTCCGCTTATCGAATACGCTCCCTCCGCATCCGAGACGGTACCGGCGGAAGTTCCTTTGACCAGTACGTTCACGCCCGGTAACGGGCTCCCACTTTCGTCGACTACCTTGCCGGATACTGATCGATCCTGTGCGAAAGCCAGCGACGAACACAACCACAGCACCAATGCTGTGAAACTCAATTTCATGTAGAGTTCTTTCTTCATCATTCCTAAGTTTAATTTGGCTTTGGTAAAGTTTTAGCGGACGGAACCTTATCAGGGATCCGTTTCACCGCGTGAAAAGTATGAATTTTCCGAAACGCTGTTTGATGACATTCGTCATCGATCCTTAACACAATCGTTTGTGATTTCGTATGGCCGGCAAGATAAATGTCGTCACGTGTGATTACAATGCGAGAATTACCCTGACCCCTGACCTGGATGCTTTTTTTGATTTACGGAAATAAATCTGTTTCCACGGTATGCCTAGCTGTCAATAGCGATGTTGGTTTTTTCTTCACAATGCAACGTATTGGACACACGGCGCATGAGAATTTTGATTTTCTGTCACAAAAAACATTGCATTATTCACCATCAACGATTTGCCAATCAGCCTATTACGGGGTAAGAACGAATCAGGGACAATACGTAATCCTGACGATGCCCCGGAACTCCTTCATGTGAGAAAAAAATCAATTTCCAACTAACGTGATGGCTATCTGTATAACCCGATAAAAATGAGCCACTTAACAACTACTGAATTTGATCCAGGGCTTTCCAGAGACCAATCACGCTGGGGTTATGAGAACATCTGCTGTGAAAAGGCACATAGCCCTGGCGTGATCCCGGGCGGATCAGCATGTTTCGAACGGCATGAAATGGCCAAAATACGACGACGTCCCGTTCACAAGAACCGGATGCACCGGATCACGCGAATAGAATTGCGTTAACGTG
>CBKWFZ010000880.1:0-2122 GCA_966673785.1 uncultured bacterium | reverse complement strand
GTAATGCTTATTGTTCCGACGAGAGGAAGATGCTTATAGGTTTCCCGTTGTTCCTCCAGGCCGGGGTTTCGTATGGATTCACCCACGAGGGAACCATTATGCGCCCACGTATACTTGCTGACAATGCCATCTCCCGAAGTCTGAGCGGTAATACGTCCGGACTGAGGATCATACGTGTCATACGAATGAACCTTTCGCATTGCCGGATCCCTGATGAATTCGCCCCCGGCATTGATCTTTGAAGAAAGGAATACAGAACCGGAAGCCGGCGTTGACATCGTCCACACTTCGCGCGGATTCACACGTTGCCCCGGGCTTTGTGCTGTAAAGGTGTAGACGGTAGCTCCGGTCAGGGTTTGGGCCGATTGATCTGCGAACCACTCCTGCACTTCGATTGGCGTGGCGTGCTGATGGATCCTTCTCAATTCGAAAACTGCAGCGGCCTCGGCATTTCCGTACGTCCCAAGACACTCACGGTGCTGCGTCTGGCAATCTGCCTTACACGCCCCGGCATCGCTAGCTCCCATGCAGTTTGCCGTGCATAAATCGAGTCGCGACACGCAGTCGTCACGCGTGTAGTCATAATCGGAATGTGTCGCAAACTTCGTCCTGGTAACAAACCTGCGTTCGGGCTGAGCCTTCGAATATGAGCTTGTCTCGATCAGCTGCAAATATTGCGGATCGTAGACGAATTGGGATATCGATCGCGTTTCTCTGCTTCGGTCGTCGCCGTAGTTAACCTCTTCGGTGCCCTCAAGAACCACCCAATCAACAGGAACGTCATAGATTGCCCAACGATAACGCCTCACGCCCTGAGGCTCGTATCCTGACCAAAACGTCGCCTTCAATTTAGACGTCCAGTTGAAAGATCCTCCCTTGAATCCTTTAATAACGGGAGGGCTATATCCATAGGAGTTAACCGCATACTTATGAATCGTTTCGCGGATAGGATACTGAAGGTCGCTATTCGCCTTAAATACCTGATGTCTCAGCAGAAGTCCGCGCGTATGATCCCTTTCGGTATGTTGTGGAAAAGGGAAAATATTCCGGATAGGATTTCCGTCCTGTCTTTTTTCAGCTGGATTGGATTGTATGTTAGTCGATATGTCCTTATAAAGCGGATCACCGGCCGAAGAATAAAAGAATCGTTCAAACCCGTTATTCGCATTTTTGGTTCCGCGATAAACGATCACCTCGGCACTGCCGTCTACCACACCCTTCGTAAGCGAATAGGAATCGTTTTGCGGCGACGATGAACTGACGCGATACTTCATCCAGTCCTCCGTATCTTCGATCCTGAAGTTCTGATACGAAACGAATATCGGACTGCCACTCGGAAATGTCGACACATATTCCATTTCACGTTGCCTTACAACTGTTCCCGTATGGTCGATGTCTTCAATAAGACGCAACTTCGGGTCGTGCTTTGCATCGAAATGAAATAAGGTGTGACCACCCGTTGGATACCGGATCTGTTTCAACTGGCCGGCCAGGATAGCCTGGAATGCGGCGAGATCGCGATCGGGTTCAAAACTGTTCGTAAGCATTGCGTTCTTGCCACTGACAAAACCAAATCGAGTCTCATGCGACCTTGAGCGATGGAAGCCATGCACATCGTGAAGGGGCGTTGTGCGACGCCTCAACAGATGTAAATCACTGTAGTCAAATTCATACAGGATAGACGGTCTGGCAGCGCTCACATCTTCGATCGACAATAGAAAAGTCCGTATGTAGTTATAGTCTTTTAAACCTTCATACACATACTTGACAAGCGTCTTATTGGGAATATCGCTCTCAGCATGTTTCTTCACATAATTCGCATAGTACGCGTTTGTGTTTACTTTAAGCGATTTAAACTCGCGCATTAGTAACGCCTCGCTGAACCAGAAATAGTCCTTCTCTTCATTTGCATGCACTACTTTATAGTTCAGCCGGAACATCTTGATAAGGCGATTTTCCATATTCCGAATGGCAATCTGGTCATACTTAACGGCGTTGGGGAGATCCGACCGAGGCGAGGTCGTAAACGTGACGGTATTACCGGTCGCAGAGATTATCGAGTCCAGCACAATGTTGCTTTCGACGATCAGCGTATGATAAAAATTAACCGCCCCGGGCGTGG
>CBKWFZ010000879.1:0-2123 GCA_966673785.1 uncultured bacterium | reverse complement strand
ACTCGTCCGTAATCATTATTGCCATGCTTTTTCTATTTTTGGTCCGTCTGAAAAACAAAAATAACAGGAAACAGCGCATTGAACAAGTTTATCATGAACCAGCCAGTCCGACGCTCCTCCTGAAAACGTTTGTAACCTGAATTTTTACAAACATTATAAAAACGCAGAAGGAACTTTAAAAGTTTAGAATGAATCGCAATGAACGGATCGCGGCTTTCGCCAGGCTGGGCGATCTACTCAAGAATCTGGAACCGGCTGAATGGGAAGAAATCCACCTTCGGGCCGGCAACGACAACGCATGGTTTACTCCCGCCTCCGTGACGACCGCAGTCGGATCGATCTCAGCATGGCTTAGCTACGACTCACTTGCAGCCTGGGCAGAGGCTTATCCTGAACCTGGCCATTCACGACGCGTTGCGATTGTTATGGCTGGTAACATCCCGCTGGTCGGTTTTCACGACCTGCTCGCAGTGCTCATCTCCGGTCATCACGCCGTGGTAAAACTATCGTCGAAGGACCAGTTCCTGCCACAATGGTTGATAGGCAAACTTGCAACAATCCAGTCCGAATTTGCCAACCGCGTCACGCTGGTCGATCAATTAACCAATTTCGACGCCGTGATTGCCACAGGTAGTGACAACTCCGCGCGCTATTTTGACTATTACTTCGGAAGATATCCGAATATCATCCGCCGTAATCGGACTTCAGCGGCGATCCTGACCGGTGAAGAAACTGCCGGCGAACTCGAACGGCTTGGAAGCGATGTATTCACTTACTTCGGCCTTGGATGCCGTAACGTGTCCAAGCTCTTCACTCCGGAGGGCTACACGTTCGATGCCCTCTTTGAAGCGTGGAATGGCTTCGCCCCGGTGATCCACCATCATAAGTACGCAAACAATTATGATTACCAGAAATCAATACTGTTGATCAACCGGAACGATTTTCTGGATACCGGATTCGTGCTTACTCAAAAATCAGAAAGAATCGTATCTCCGATCTCTGTCGTGTACTATGAAACTTACCATGCTGATTCCGATCTGAAAGAAAAGCTTCATGTCCATGAAGAAAAAATCCAGGTCGTGGTCGGAAATAAACCTGGTATGAGCGAAGTCTCATTCGGCAGCGCGCAAAATCCGGGACTGTCCGATTACGCGGACAGGGTTGATGTTATGTCATTCCTCTCCAACCTTTGACAAAAAGAAAAGGAGGTAATGTTTAACAATCTGGTTAAACGTACCCCCTATCCTGTATCTGTTTGAAATTCGCTAAGGCTTCGATCCCCTGACGATCTCAACCCAACCGTTATACGTCTGGTCTCCTTCTACGTCAAGGCGATAGAAATAGATGCCCTCCGGCATGCCTTCCGCGTCCCAGAATCTTCCTTCCTGGTAACTGTCGGCAGAAAATACTTCCTTACCCCAGCGGTTAGAAATGATCAGGCGGTGAGCGCCTGCAACCGGAAGGTTGATGATCTCAAACTGGTCATTAACCCCATCGCCATTGGGCGTGAAGATGTTCGGAATCAGCAGTCTTGTATCTGCCGGCACAATGACAGTTGAGAAACTCGTACATCCAAATGCATCAGTTACCTCCACAACATAGTTCCCGATGGGAAGATTACGGAAATCATACTGATAATTGCCCTGCGTGTTTCTGCGGATCTTAAGCGGTCCGGCGATTTCGGCATTCGTCGCAGGATCGACAAGGGACACGTTGTAGAACGTTCCTTCATCATCCGTAAACGGCAGTCCTCCGGAAATTGTCTTCAACAGGAATCCACCGGTAGAACGTGGCTCCGGATATGAAGCGCGAATCTTGTCGACGACATGCGTGAGCTGAGGCGACACCGTATAGACTTCCTGATGCGATGGCGTACGCGGAGGACGCTCGCCGAGACAGAAAAGCTGATTCAGCTGGAATGCTTTAATCACATACTGGTCAGGCGTATTGAGCCAGTCATGCAAGCCTCCGCCATCCGGTGTGTACGTTATCGTAATGATATCATCGACCTCTTCGCCGGTAAAGTCGTCAACTTTTTCCGAGAGATCTGCAATACGGTACACCTCAATATTGTAAGTCGATACCGCCGGGTCTCCCTGCACATTGGTCAGGTTAATCGAAAC
>CBKWFZ010000878.1:0-2124 GCA_966673785.1 uncultured bacterium | reverse complement strand
CTTAACGATATTCACGATGTAACTGTTCTCGCCGGAACGAGTGCCCAGGCAAATACCTACACATCTGTTTCAGCGGTACGTCAGGGTTTTGCGAGCGATCTTACGCAGGAGATCAACGCAGGAAGTCGCGAAAATCTGGACAACGGTGGAACGACGTCGGAGTGGTCGCTTTTCTCCTACTTCGCACGCGTAAACTACAGCTTCGACGATCGATATCTGCTTACCGCGACCGTAAGGCGGGACGGATCCTCGCGTTTCGGTCCCAATAACCGGTTTGGTACGTTTCCTTCGTTCTCAGCCGCGTGGAGGCTGTCGGAAGAAGACTTCTTTAAGAATCTCAATCAGCGGCTATTCAACGATGTTAAGATACGTGGCGGCTACGGTGAGACGGGCAGCCAGGAGATCGGCAGTTATCAGTTTGCTTCATCCCTTGTCACTGGACAGTACAATTTCAACGGGCAACTTGTCAATTCGGTTTATCCGCTGGCGATGGCAAATCCCAATATTCAATGGGAGTCTGTCAATCAGACGAACATTGCCGTGGATATGGGAATGCTTGACAACCGGATTAATGTCACACTGGAAGGGTTCGTGAAAAATACGGAAGACATGCTCGTAAACTCCGCGGTGCCGATCTCAACCGGCTACAATCCGTCGTTCAGGCCTGCCGTTAATGCGGGCAAGATGCAAAACCGCGGTATTGAACTGACGATAAACACCAAAAACGTTCAACGTGAGTTGCTTTGGAATACGGATTTCAACGTGACGTTCCTGCAGAACAAGATTGTCAGCCTTAATGACACGGTGCCGATCATGCGCGGTGGTATCGGTCTTAACTATAATCTGGCCCGGCTCCAGGAAGGACATCCCGTCAATGCTTTCTTTGGTCACGTAACAAACGGTCTGTTTCAAACGCAGTCAGAAGTCGATGCTTACGCGGTACAAACCGGCGGTTCCGATATCTACAACAGAACGTCTGCGGGAGACATTCGTTTCCTCGACCTGAACAACGATGGCGTCATTACCGATGAAGACCGCACGTTTATCGGAAACCCGAATCCAAAATTCATTTTTGCGATGAACAATACGCTCAGCTACAGGAATTTTGATATGGCGGTTTACGTACAGGGCGAGTACGATAAGGACATGTTCAATGCAAATCTTATCTGGCAGGAAAGTATGGGTACCGTGCAAAATCAAACCCGGCGTGTACTCGAACGTTGGGTGGGTGAGGGAACGAGCACGGAAGTACCACGCGCGGTATTCGGGGACCCCAACAAGAACGCGCGACCTTCAACCCGGTTTGTCGAGGATGCGTCCTATGTTCGCATCAAGAACGTAACCCTTGGTTACACCTTCCCTGGCAATCTCACAGAAAGGCTTTCTGTGAAACAACTTCGCGTGTATGTGTCGGCACAGAACGTTTACACGTTCACGAAATATTCCGGCAATGATCCTGAGCTCAGCAATCCGACGGGTATTGATCTGAGTGTCTATCCTCAGGCAAGAACATTAAGCATCGGCGCCAATGTCACATTCTGATTTCCGAAAACTGAAACAACGTATGACTACAAAATACATAGTTGCATTGTTCGTGATCGTTACGCTCACGGCCTGCGAAGATTTTCTTGAAAAGAATCCTCTTGACACAGTCAACACGGAGAACTTTTATAAGACGAAAGACGATGCCATTGCTGCTATCAACGCGGCCTATCAGCCGCTGCAACGTCCGAAGCTGCACAATATGCGGATGTGGACGACAGACATAATTGCCGGAAACAGCGAAGTGGGAGCAAATCCGGTTGATGCAAACGACGGAATCGAAACGAAAGATCAGTCGCGATTCATTACCACCACCGATAATCGTGGCGTACTTGACCTGTACCAGGGTCCGGCACCCGGCATTCTTTACGCCAATATCGTGCTTCAAAAGGTGCCTTCTATTGACATGGATGAGACGTTAAAAAACCGGATACTCGGTGAGGCGAAGTTCCTGCGGGCATACTACTATTTTGTTCTGGTGCGCTTTTTCGGTGATGTTCCGCTTATCCTCACGCCGCAGACTCCGGGGGACGATCTTCGCCCGGCCCGTACCCCAACGACTGAGGTGTACGCCCAGATAAT
>CBKWFZ010000877.1:0-2125 GCA_966673785.1 uncultured bacterium | reverse complement strand
CCCGTTGTATCAGGCCAAAGCGTGGTAGTCCATATGTTATCAATCAATGCATCTTCGCGAACCGGCAGTAGTGATCCATGGTATGAGAGCTGCGGCGTTTCAGATGATCTGATCAGAATATTCAACGGGTAGTCCTGACGATAGGGTGGGGTTGAACCAAACCTGATAGCGCTTGTCGCCTTCTGTGTTCGTGCGATACCTTCCACCAACGAAGTCCAGATATGTGCATAGGCCACGCTGTCACCACCTAGCAACAATGGATACGTTTGTGTCAGCAACGTATAACCGAGCCTTCCGAAATGATCTTCAACGTAGGCAGCGGGTAACCTGCGATGCGATAAGACGGGAATGAGCTTTTCGTCCGGAACGGGGCGCAATGGCGCGACAGGAAGAGACACGCCTTCCTTTGTATCCGGCAGAAGTCTTACGCTATCTCCGTCAGCTTTCGTGAACCTGACCGGCAGGAACGACCTGACCTTGTGAAACGCATCGTTTGACCTGTACATGACCAGACATCCCAGGCCGGCTTTGATTGCCTTGTCGAGTTCACTACGCTCAACATTTGAAATTCCAGCCAGGGTTTCATCGTCGAGCATCAGCAAATCAATGGATGCGAGGCTGGACTGGGTCAAACGGTCATATCGTTTTCCGCTTACATTGATGTGTTCGTATCGGAATATTCCTTTTGAAAGCTGATGCCGGACAGTAACGCGATGCGTCTTTCCAAGTGTGTTCTTAAGGTATAGTGACTCGAAAGTCGGATATTGTTCAAGCATGAGCACACGAAGCGGGACCTGATTCTGCACAACTAGCGGCAACTTGTGGTGCTTCGGGGTATTTCCATCGCGACGTTCTGTCAATGTGTAGGTTAGTGCTCCAGGCGCAGCTGTGCGGAAGGATAAGCGAAAATGCTTTTCGCCTTTGGCCAGGTGGATAGAATCAAGGACGCCACCCGGACCCGATAGAACCAGATCAACACCAGGACTATCTGAGTACAGACCGGCAACCTCGTAAACGCGGTTCGGAAACAAGATATCCGGCGCGTGCAATCGTGTTATTCCGGGAGTGCGCTGCCCTGGAAAGTACTGTATTGAAGGTTTCGGAAGCCCGTCCAGCACGTGATCAGGTAATCCATCTCCGAACACGAAGTCAACTGGCGCAGCCTTTGACAAGAGGTCGTGATGAGAGTATGTTCTTACTGCGCCCGGATGTGCCTCTGCTGTCTCAGTGAGCAGAACGTCTGCATCGGGATAATGTGAAATGACGCTATCGACTTGTCGTCGATCATAATTGTTTGTGAGAACAATGGTCGGTGCAGCCGTTCTCTGAACGTGGTAAGCCGGTCGCAGCATCAAACCCGCCACGGCGCTTGCCACCAGCGTGATAGGAACAACCATCAACAGCGTGCCCTTCCGGAAGGGATACTCTTTCCATGTCAACAATGCACCGGTGGCAATGATTATTGCGACGCATAGCGCGGGATCGAATAACGGATTCAATACAACATGTTCATTCACGGGAGAAAAGGTTTTGAATGAACAAAGAGTCGATCGGATGCACCGTGGTCTTACGCGCCGAAGCAGCAGGTGGTCGCTGAGGCAATACTTTTCGGATCTCGCGGGAAAGATTCAGGGCTCTTTCAACGCGATTCCCTGCGTCTGGGGTTACCGTCGTAAATTTTTGGAGAGCGGATAATAACGGAATATACTTAAGCGGGTTTTCCCGGGCGAGCCGACCCGCCTCAACTCCCGCGTTATGAAAAACTTCCCTCTCCGCCTCGCTTAGCGGAACATTTTGTGCCCGGGCCAATTCTTCAGCAATGGCCAGTGCCTGATGCAAAAGCGGAAACACATTCGTTTCGGCGGAATAGACATCGGTTGAGCCGCGCACATCCACCAGTTCCCCGCTCAGGCGCTTCTCTTCCTTTACCGGCGGCGCGTCGAACCCTGTCCGGTGCACGTATATCCTTGAGTCGTTGCTTATTTCCTTGAGCAGCTTCAGCGCTTTGTATTGGAAGGGTAGTGATTTGTCAGGCGTGCCAAGACGGAGATGCAGCTCTGCATCCCACATTAACGTGAGCGTGGCTTTCAGTTTGGCGCGGATAGATTGCGTAAAGAATGTCGCT
>CBKWFZ010000876.1:0-2127 GCA_966673785.1 uncultured bacterium | reverse complement strand
GCCTGGGCGAACAAGATCAAGGCAAAGAGCCCGCTCGCGATCCGCATGCTGAAGGCTTCGTTCAACGCGGAACTGGACGGACAGGCGGGAATCCAGGAACTCGCCGGGAACGCCACCCTTTTGTATTACCTTAGCGATGAAGCGAAGGAAGGCAAGAATGCTTTCCTCGAGAAAAGAGATCCCGACTGGACAAAATATCCACAGTTTCCATAGGAATATGGACATCGAAAAGAAAGAGATCTATCGCGGAATTGCCGAAATGGCATACGTAATTGCCAAGGCGGACAGGGGGCTAAGCGCAGAAGAGCGTATTGCGTTTCGCACTATCATCGAGGAGGAACTTGATTACGACGCATGGGCTGCCCAAAGCCGCTTTGAATTGCTCGATGAAATTACGGAGCCGTCAATAGAAAAGGTCTACAATGAAGCGATACACGATTTCCGCAAGTATAAAGCTTTCTTCACGGATGAGTTGAAGCAGCGGGCTCTCCGCGTTTTCATGCGTGTTGCCGAGGCATGCAGTGGGTTTAGCGAGAAAGAAGCCTTTATCATCGACCGATTCCGTAAGGACCTCAGGAATCTTTGATTGTGATGAAGTATCCATTCCCGTCGATATCAGTCAACGGCCGGAACGTGAACGTTTCGGACATCGTCTCGGGACTTGAACGACCTACAACCGAATTCGAGTCGACAACCTTTGACTTTCTGCGGAACTGGTTTCGCGGAAATGAGGAATTTCATCTGCAAACCAGCGGGTCAACCGGTAGTCCCGCGCGAATAGTCGCGCAACGGTGGCAGATGGAAGCCAGCGCAGAGGCTACGCGCAGAGCGCTTCAGTTGCAGTCTGGAGGAAATTCACTGGTTTGCGTCGACACCCGATACATCGCGGGGCAAATGATGCTGGTAAGGAGTGTGCTCTGCAAAATGCGCATACACGCTGTTGAACCCTCAGCCAATCCGTTGAAAGAACTGTTACCGGACAATGCATTTTCGCTTGCTGCGCTTGTTCCATATCAGCTTCAGAAAATTGTGGAATCGGATCTTCATTCCCGGCTGAACATGATCGACACCGTTATTGTGGGGGGATCTGCAGTTTCGCCGGAAATCATACGCGGACTGGACGCCTATTCAACCCGTATTTTTGCAACCTACGGCATGACTGAAACGCTATCACACGTTGCGCTGAGGCGGCTAAACGGCAATGGCAAGTCTGATTTTTTCCAGGCCCTGCCGGGGGTGTCGCTTGCGGTTGACGTCCGTGGTTGCCTGAAAATTGAAGTTTCCTATCTCCGGAAAAGCCTTACCACCAATGATCTGGTGGAGCTGGTTGGCGATTCGGCATTTCGCTGGCTTGGGCGGGCAGACTTTGTAATCAATACAGGCGGCATAAAGATTTCACCTGAGGTTGTTGAGGGCCGACTGGATTCTTTGAAATCCGGTCTAAACTTACATGGCAGGTTTGTAGTGTCGTCGGTGCCGGATTCCGCATTAGGAGAGCGAATTATCCTCGTCATTGAAGGAAATGGGCTCGAGGAACACGCCAGAATGGAGCTTTTCGACACATTCCACAAAAATTTGCCCCGTTATGAAAGGCCCAAGGAAATTTTGTTCATCGGTAGATTGCCGGAGACAGTCACAGGGAAAATTGACCGTCTGAAGCTCCGGAAATTACTAACCGAACAGCTATAATTTGATAATTTCTCGGTTTTTTCCGCATTCGTTTGAAAGTTTGTCAATACCCGAGGGTATTTACTGAAAACGTTTACAGAACCTGATGGTGAGTGCGGGCACAATTTTTTTTTAACTTTTTGTCAGGTAAATTACATCAATAGTAAAAAAAAGCTTAGTTTTGATTGTCTATTAAATAAAGTTGGCTTTAAAGTCCCGCCTTTTTACCCGGTCTTTAAAGCAAGCATCAAGAGGTAATTAAATCTTATTTACCAATGAAAAAGGTTTTAGTCATCGAAGATGACATTCCATTGTGCTGGCTTTTGGAGAAAATCCTTCAGAGCAAATACGAGGTGATAATCATGAGCAACGGCATGGAAGCCTGGTCCTGGCTATCGGACGGCAACCTTCCGGATCTGATCATCTCGGATATCAAGATGCCTTCTCTCGATGGCATCG
>CBKWFZ010000875.1:0-2130 GCA_966673785.1 uncultured bacterium | reverse complement strand
TCGGGATCGATAACCACGGATAGCTCGTACTTCGCCACATCCCACCAGGCACGTTCCGGCGTCACCGAACCCCGGAGCGTGTCCGCGCGCGTGAACACCGGTTCACTTCGCTGCTGGCCGACGGATCCGTGAGAAATCAGGAAAAGTATCGCGCAAAGGATGCTCAGTCGTACGGCAGCCATATGAATCAGGTTAACAAGCGAAATATAGTCACAGATTCGCGTAAGCGCCCCTGTGGGGAGAATTAAATGGTCAGAAAAGTGTGAACGGTAAAAGGCTCGCCGGACAAGCATCAATTTCATTTCTGTCGGAATGTTTTGAGACTTGGGCCCAATCGTGCAGTGGTGTCGTGATATACTATTTCGACTGGATCGCCCGCAGGATCATTTTTTTGGGCATTAGTTGCAGGGACGCAAAAGATCATCATCATTATCCGGAGTCGATTCAATTAGAGTCCATGGCAGGAACTCCCAATTTCCAGTGTTACAGTTCGGTCTCATCGTGTATTTTTTCGCCACGGGTGCTGAGATTCGCGCAAACCTATTCGCCGATGAAGCCGGTTGGGTGAGAACGTGGGCATCAGAGGTCGCGGTCTCGCGGGTGTTTGGCGGTATTCACTGGACTTTGACGTCGGGGAAGGCACAAAGCAGGGAATCAACGTTGCGGGATACACGCCCGAATGCGCACGAACCGATGGCGCAGACTAATCCTGATAACCAAAAATGTAGTGGCTCTGAATGGCCACTACATTTTCGTTGTTCTTCCCAGGTCTGAAAAGTCGAAATTATAACCTGCGTGTGAACGTTTACTGAAGATCACTTCAATGCCAGCGCCATGATCGCCGATGACGCCTTGAGTCTCGATTCGTTCAAAGCGGGTTCGTTTACCTGGAATTTGAGCGTGTTGTCATCCGCGATCAGGAAGCTCACGCCGGCACCTTTCTTCACCAAACCGTCGCGTTCTGTTACAACGAGCACCGGCTTGCCTTTGAAGTGCGCGACAAAATTATCGGTGACGCCACTTTTCATGTCGCTGATGAAAACCATGTGAACGCGGGCAAGATCAGATAGATCTTTCGATTCAACGACCTTGATAGTTTGTGCGCCGACTTTCCTTCCAGCGACTGCAGTCTGCATTTCCTGAAGAAGTTTCTGGTTGCCAACAACGGCGATTACGAAGTCGCCTTCCCGGGCATCCTGTGGCCATTCAATATATTTCGTAAAGCTGTACAGAAAGACACTGTAGGTCTTATAGTTCGTGGTTTGCGCGTGCAACGAACCCGCGAACAAGGACAGGTTGAATGCAATCGCAAGGATCCGGATCATATATTTCATTTTCATGTCAGTACTGGTTTGAGAGGGGTAGGGTATAGGCGACTTTCAAACAAAACTCGCGACTCCTTCCGCTTACAGGCGCGAAATCTCCATTGTAAGCCTGTGGCAGGGCGGGCTTTTCGTCGAGGATATCATAAGCGCCGATGCTCGCGGTCAATCCCTGTGCAATCAGGTTCGTGTACGTCAGGTTTGCATTCAACAGCGCATACGGTGCAAAGCGTGAGACCGCGGGTGCGCCTTCCTCATCGAGGCGGTCATAGGCGAACCGTTCGCTGAAGTAGTTCGCCGTCAGGTTGATGCTGAAGTCATCGGTGACGTTGTAGCCTGAAATCACACTGATCTTTTGCTGCGGGAAAGCGATGAACAACGCGTTATTTCCGGGAACGGCATAACGATCCACCGTGCTGCTTCCCGCCTTATAGAAAGAGTAGTTGGCTTCGAAAGACCAGGCTGCTTTCCTGAACGCATAAACGATCTCGAGTCCATGCGTTCCGAAACGCTCGTTGTTCAGATACCCCTGCAGCAATTCTCCGCCGCCCAGGTCGACATTAGTGAACACAATAATATCTTTTGTTTTGATCTGATAGCCGTTAATGCTGAGCAGCATATCGGGTGTGAGCTGAAACCCGGTCTCGAGTTCGAAAACCATGGAACGTTCCGGCTTAAGATCTGTGCTGAGGTTAATGTTGTCGATTCCCGGGGCGCGGTAAGATCCACTTGCCAGTGCTTTGAAATGAAAGTTGCCGAACCGTTTCGTCAATGCGAGCCTGGGCACGAAGGCAGCTCCGAACGCGTT
>CBKWFZ010000874.1:0-2130 GCA_966673785.1 uncultured bacterium | reverse complement strand
GCCGGTGAGCATCACATTCAATATCTCACCGGTCAATGACGCTCCGGTACTCGCGGACAAAGTTATCACGGCCACTCAGGCTTTCCCGGTCAACGGAAACTTGTTGCAGGGCGGAGATGTCGACCCGGATGGTACGCCGCTCACGGTAAATACAGTGCCCGTATCGGCGCCCCAGCATGGTACGCTGACGATCAGCGCTGACGGAAGCTTCACCTATGTATCCGATCCGGGGTTCACCGGCACGGACGTAATGACCATGGAGGTCTGCGATCAGGGATTACCGCTTCCAGGCCTGTGCGTAACCACCACGTTGACGGTAGAGGTCGTCCTTAATCAGGCTCCTGTTATATCGGCAAAAAGCGGCTCTGTGGCAGAGGATAATATCTTCAGCGGGTATATTATCGGTTCCGGTGATCATGATCCGGAGGGACTTACGTTAGTGGTCTCTGCAAGTACGACGCAGACACCGTCTGGCGGTGTGGTTGTAGTTCAGCCCGACGGTCAGTTTACGTATACACCCGCGCCGAACTTTAATGGGGATGAAACATTCTTTATTGAAGTTTGCGATTCAAATCCGGTTCCGGCGTGCGCGCAGGTCGGCTTCAGCATCCACGTGGACGCTGTGAACGATGCGCCGGTCGTCGTTAATGAAACGGTTACCGGGAATATCAACGCGGAGATCGGCTTGAATATTCTGAGCAACGATCTCGATCCCGACGCTTCCGGTTTGACCGTGAACACGACCCCGGTAGTTGCCCCAATGCATGGAACGTTCTTCGTAGACGTCGAGGGTAACCTCCGGTACACACCTGACCTCAATTTCATCGGCGAGGATAAGATCATCCTGCAGGTCTGCGACACGGGCCATCCAACACCGGGCATTTGCGTTAGCGACACCGTTACCATTACCGTCGTCGATCCCCATTTTGGCGAGGTATTTATTCCGGAGGGCTTTTCACCTAACGGCGATGGTACGAACGACACGTTCGTTGTCGGCTATATCGGCTCTGAAAGAGTGCAGTTTGAAGTCTATAACCGCTGGGGGAATCTGCTCTACAAGAGCGATGACTACAAGAATGACTGGACAGGTACCGCAACGTATGGCCTGCATATCGGCGGTGAAGTTCCCGACGGGACCTACTTCTACAAGATACGGGTCGGCAGGTTTGAGAAAGCCAGATCCTTTACTATCCAACGCTAAAAGAACATGAAAGCAAGAATCATAAGAGCCCTTGTATTGGTAATAGCCGGAACGGGTGTTATGTCACAGAAGGTCGTTGCACAGCAGGATCCAATGTATTCGCAATATATGTTCAATATGGCTGCCGTGAACCCGGCCTATGCAGGGACGCGTGAAATGCTTTCCATGACGGCGCTTTACCGGCAGCAGTGGGTCGGAATTGAAGGCGCGCCTTCCACGCTTACGCTGAGTATAGATGCACCCATTCAAAAACAAAAAATGGCGCTGGGGGTCAATATCGTCAGCGACAGGATCGGTATCACGGAAGACCTGATGATCAATGCGCTCTATGCTTACCGCGTGTACTTCACAAACAGGGGAGTGCTCTCGCTCGGATTGCAGGCCGGAGTGAATCAGCGTACCGCGGACTATACATCCGTAAACACATCAGCGTATTATGGCGGCAGCGCGGACGACCAGGCCTTCGCCAGTTCGATGCGTGGATTTTTCCCGAACTTCGGATTCGGCGCATACTACTATAGTGAACGTTTTTTCGCGGGTGTTGGAGTCCCAAGGATGCTGAAGAATAACCTGCGGGGCGAAAACCAGCCGACGCTTGATTTTTCGAGTTTTTCAAATCGCCAGAATCGTCACATGTTTGTTTCGGCAGGTTACACGTTCGACCTGAATCAGGATTGGTCTGCGAAACCTTCGGTGATGATAAAGGGAGTAAGAGGCGCGCCTCTTGAGGGTGATATCAATTGCAACCTCTGGTGGAAGGAGACCTTTGGCGGCGGGCTCTCATACCGGACGGCCGACGCCGTGGTGGCGATGCTGGAGTTCAAGCCTCGGAAGGAAATTCACGTCGGATACGCTTATGACTACACCGTCTCTGGCCTTGCAGGCACAAACGCAGGTAGTCACGAGATTATGTTGCGTTACGAACCCCA
>CBKWFZ010000873.1:0-2131 GCA_966673785.1 uncultured bacterium | reverse complement strand
GATTGCCATGAAGAACCAGCAATGACGAATTGAGTTCGCGCAATTCTGCCTGGACTTTGTTCAAAGCCTCCATAATGAAGCCTACCCGACGGTCGTCGCGGTCCTCAAGCTTATCGAGAATTTCGGTATCGAAAATAAACAACGGGATCACACGCCTGTTTTCGCGAAGGGCGTGATACAAGGCGGCATTGTCACTGATGCGCAGATCACGTCGCATCCAGAATATTGTTACATCCGGCGTGATCAGCGACTTTGCAAGGTCAATGTTAAATGCCAATTTGGAAAATGGTCGTGTCAGACGACGTGATTGAGTTCAGCGTGTTCAAGAATAAGCTTGAACCAATAGGTGAAGTTCTCCGGATGTTCCTGAGCCTCTTTCTTTACCTCCTCAAGTGAAACGAACTTCCATCCTTCAACTTCGTCCGTATTGATTTTTGGCTGACCGTCGAACGTACCGACAAATACATGATCGAGTTCGTGCTCAATGAGGTTGCTGTCAAGGGGTGCCCGGTAAATGAATTTATAAGCGAATGTGGTCTCGGTTTCAATACCCATTTCTTCTCGAAGACGGCGTTTCGTCGCCGCTTCGGTAGACTCTCCCGGCATGGGATGGCTGCAACATGCGTTTGTCCACAGGCCACCGCTGTGATATTTGTTCTTTGCGCGTTTCTGAATCAGCATTTCACCCCGGCTGTTGAATATGAGAACTGAAAACGCGCGATGGAGAATACCCTTCACGTGCGCTTCGAGTTTATCCATACTGCCGACAACGTTGTCATTCTCATCCACAAGTATTACCTGATCCATCAGATTAGATTCAATTGGTGTTTAAAATAAGAATACGCGAGCAACTGCGCTTTGTGCGGATTCGGTATGCGGATCCGCGCTTTCAAAACCTGATGCGAAGGGGTATTCCTGATTTTTTTAAAGAGGGCAAGATAATAGACATAGGCGATATAGACACCGAGCCGCGCGCAGCGGGGAAGTTGCCTGATGCCGATGTAGGCGTGCTCGAAATCACCGTGAATATTTTCTTCGATCATCGCCTTCGTTTCGTCGTTGAACTGCGACATATCGACGCCAGGGAAGTAAAGTCGCCCCAATCCGACAAAATCGGCGTTTAGGTCGCGAAGAAAGTTAATCTTTTGAAAGGCCGCTCCGAGACTCATGGCATACGGCTTCAAGTGCTCATAACGTTTCTTGTCGCCTTCACAGAAGACAGTCAGACACATAAGCCCGACCACCTCTGCCGATCCCAACACGTAATCCCTGAAGCTTTGTTCGTCATGTGCCTGATAGTGCAGGTCCATTTCCATGCTTTTGAGAAAACGATCAATCAGCGGGAGGTCAATTGCATACCGGTTAACGGTAGCCTGAAATGAATTCAAAATTGGATTAAGGCTGATGCCGTCGGCGATCGCACTGTAAGTATCCTTGCGAAAGCGCTGAAGGAGGTCCTCTTTATTGTAGTCGTGGAATGTGTCGACAATTTCGTCGGCGAATCGCACGAATCCGTAGATTGCGTAAATGGGATCCTGAATCTTGGGTTCAAGACAGCGAATCCCCAGAGAGAACGATGTGCTGTATGCCTTGGTGGTAAGGCGGCTGCAGCGGATCGAAACGTTGTCAAAAAGTTCCTTCATGCGAATCAGTTTAAGATTTCATCCTTCATCCGTAGGAGCTGGCGCGCGACGACCTCACCGGAGATAATTGACGGTGGGACGCCGGGACCGGGCACAGTCAGCTGACCTGTATAAAACAGATTGGGAACCTTTTTGTTTAAGATCGACGGCTTAAGATTGGCGGTTTGTGTTAATGTATTGGCAAGACCATATGCGTTTCCGCGGAACGCGTTATAATCTTTTATAAAATCCCTGTGGGCATAGCTTCGCTTGAATATGATATGGTCGCGGATGCTTTCTCCCATGTACGTCTCAAGGCGAGCCATAACCAGATCGAAATAACGCTCCCGGATCTCGGCTGTGTCTTCAAGCCCCGGCGCAACAGGAATCAAAATAAAGACGTTTTCCATACCTGCCGGGGCAACGGTGTCGTCGGTTTTGGAAGGGCAGGAAATATAGAACTGCGGCGAAGTTGGCCACTGCGGATTGTCGTAGATTTCTTGTGCATG
>CBKWFZ010000872.1:0-2133 GCA_966673785.1 uncultured bacterium | reverse complement strand
GGGATCTAACCTTTCTCCATGTCATTGTTTTTCGACCTCCCTTAAAGCTTCGTCGGGCGAACGCGGAGAGAGAGGGATTCGAACCCTCGGTCCCGCAAGCGGGACAACGGTTTTCGAGACCGCCCCATTCGACCGCTCTGGCATCTCTCCGGGTGTGCTTAGGCGCCGACGATGCGCCGGCAGCACAAAGGCACTGCAAATATAGTCACACCGGCGTATCGTTCAACTTCCAAAATCCGCCTCCCAGAGATTGTTCCCGGGCCCGGCTCTGATTTTATACGGCGTCCCCCAGCGGGAAAGGAACGCGACCGGCATGATTGGATGATTCCTAATGCGTTGATTTTATGGGACTTCGGGCTTTCCCATGTTAAGTTTTTGTTACCGCCTTTATTTTAGGATTATCAACCGTATTTTTAAGGCTCATGGCCCGGCCTGAATGGAATCAAAAATCTACTTCATTGCGATAAACGATGAATAACACAGAAGCTCCCCCGACCAATATCTTTGAGCGTGCACTCCTCGAGCGTTTCAGCAAACTTGGCGTAGGTGAACCGGATGACCGAATCCTGGAGGCCGTTCAGAAAGCAGGGAATATAGTATTGAGCGAGGTAAAAGAACTGCTCAACGAACAGTTTGAGATTCGTCAATCACTCAGAGAAGAGCTAAAGAATCCCGACTGACGCTCAGGTCAGAATTCGGTATCAGCCTCACAATTTCGATTACCACTCCGACGGTCGAGTTCGGTCATCACACGATTCAGGTTATTATCTTCCTGATCAATGACCTTGCATATGTCTTCCCGGGAAAACCACGGAAAGAGGCGCTGCAGGTAGGTTGTTGTCCTTTCGTCTTTTGTTAATGCTGCCGTGTTCCTGGAATGTAGTGCGACCATAATGTAATTGATTTTGACTGTGCCGGTTACTATCGCGAATCTACGATCCGGCTGTTAATTGCATTTTAGGCCAACGTTATCAAAACCGCCTTTCATTATCTTCATTCTTTAAGGTCGCTGATCGCCCGGAGATTATCGCCCGTATTAAGATCGATCAGCAGAAAATTGGGATCGATGCCTGCATACGCCGGGGCCTCGTTCACAACAATGATAAGCTTCGCGTTACCGGAAGACAACTGATATTTCGCAACGTGTAACGGTTTGCCTATTGCACCGCCGGCTCCCCGTCCGAATACACCAATCTCAACCCAGTCGCGCATCGGAACTTCGCTCTCAACTCCCGCGCTATCGGCCACGTGCTTGCTTGCGGAAACGTCAACCGCCACCTGCCACATTCCCGATTCCAGCTTTTGCGCGGTGGCCTCACCAACACGCAGATTCCAATACGTATTTACTTCAAACAGGTCGTGAAGGAGATACTGTAATGTATCCGGAGTCACCGTTTTCAGCTCCCGGTATAAATCGAGTGTAGTTGCCAGGGGCGCGTTCTCAGACCGATGGTGCTCGAGGAGACGACGCAACGCAAGATTCACATTCGCTTCCCCGACGTACTCGCTTAACGTGTACAGGGCAAACGGTCCGCGGCGATAGGACAGGTATGGATCAAGCCCCCGGAGCAGTGGCTCACCGCGTCGTATCGGCGGATAGGGATACGGTTGCCGCATAAACCGCCTTAGTTCCAGAAGCTGTTGCTCACCGTATGCCTTTTCGACGGCTTTCATTCCGTAGTACCACGCCACGCTTTCGGACATTACGGGGGCGCCCTCGACATTTGCGTACGGCACGGTCCACTGGTGCGCAATCTCATGTGCCACAACTGCGGAGGGAAGGTCTAGTCCGCCGTCTCCATTCGGATCCCACATAGGGAATCCTTCGCCGTGTACGATCATCGCCGGCTCAGCGTGCATACCCGCCCCGTTACCCGGCCGTTCGACAATACTCAAATGGCCGTAAGGGTAAGGACCAAAAGCGGTGGAATAGTAATCAAGCGATGCCTGTATCCCGCGGACGACGCGCTTCAGGTGCGCGGTGTGTTTCGGGTGGTGGAATATCTTCACGTCAACGCCCGTTCCCGTGTCTCCGTCGTGCTGCCATCGCGTCTCGTGAATGGCGTAATCTGCAGATTGGATCGACCACTCGCCTCCGATGGCCGCGTCGGTTGAATAAAGAAAATAGCGCCG
>CBKWFZ010000871.1:0-2135 GCA_966673785.1 uncultured bacterium | reverse complement strand
AGCGCGTCACGCAGGGCAAGTTCCTCTTCGAATGCGAGCGAGCTCCGCACATGCTGGTAGTAACGATCATTCGCCATGATCTCCCACGGATTGCCTGGACTTATCCGCAGCGCGAATTCGTTCTGCGTGTCCAGCAGTTCGCGGTTTTGAAAGCGCAGCTGCACCTGCCGCAGCGGCGAAAGCGCATAATTCCTCCTCTTCAGCCAATCGATCTGATCATGAAAGGTTTTTACCTCGTAGTCAGCGACTGCGGAGTGAATAAATTCCTCCATCGTTACCTGGCAGAAGGCATACGGACCCGTTAAAAGTGCCGACATGATCACGGTGAAAACGAACCGGCGGGAGCGCGTCATTTGATAAGCACTTTTTCGCCGGCGGCCAGCGTATTTTCAGCGGGGCTTTCGATGAACACCTCGCGCCCGGAAGCTTTCACAGCCGTTGATTTTTGCAGGATATCCGGCAGCTGGACAACGGAGCCATATCCAATGATCTTCCCGTTGGTGATAAAGCGGGGCCGCTCATAGGAGGATATCGTGACCGCGCTGCCTACGGGCAAGGGTTCCTTCCTGCCGACGAGGTATCCGACAATCGCCGTAGGATGGAGCGGATTTACAGAAACGACGGGGCTATACGCGTCGATCTGTTCGCCCGCGCGCACATATACGGACTCCACAACGCCCGACGCCGTTGCATACTTGTTAAGTTTCTTTTTCTGATCGATCAGGAGGTCAAGTTCCTTCTTAAGCAACTTGATCTCGTTCTCAAGCATGAATTGTTCGGTCTCGTTTTCGCGGATGATTTCCGCGATCCGGACCGTAATCGCATCTTCATGCCGTGCGCGCTGTTGTTTTAACGCGTTGATCTTTTCCGACATGGGTTGGTCCGCACTCGAATCGCGATTCAGCTGGTGACTTTTCGTTAGCTGGCGGTTAAGCCGGAGGTCGCTTTCCGTTTCGGCGATATCCGTATTCAGTTCCTCAATCTTTACGCCCGTCTCGGCGCGTATCAATGCAATCTTGGAAGTTACCGCCTTCTTTTTTTCATCCTGTTCCGATTCGAGCACAGCAATCTTCTGAACAAGTTTCTCAATCTCCATTTCAAGGTCGTTGCTGGATAGTTCAACCAGTAACTGGCCCTCTTTAATTTCCTGCCCGGGCACAACGCTGACGCCGGTAACAAGCGCGGGTTTTTCAGCCGTGATTGTATGCCCCTTTGCATAGGCAATCCCTACCGACGCATGTCCGGTGCCGCGAAAGTAACGCAAGCTGATAAAAAGCATCGCGCAAAACAACGCACCCACTAAAACATAGAATCCGTTCACTTTCATAATGTCGATGTCAGTTCATTGGAGGTTACACGAAGTCCCCTTATTCCGGGTATGCCTTTGAGATCATGCATCAGCATATCCTTGCTGATTCCTTTTTTCATGGCGATGTCATACTGATACCGGAACGTGTTTTCCTTTGTCATTGAGATGCTGATTTGCCGGAAGTCCGAGCAATTCTTTTTCAGCAGCTCCACCACTTCCGAAAGGCCTTCCGTTTCCGCCAACGCAAAAAACAGGTGATGATGAAGTACGATGCTCCGAAATGACGAAAAATGCAGAACCGCTGCGACAGCGCAGAAAAGCAACGCGCCCACAAATGAAATTGTAAAACCATACACGCCAACCGCAAGCCCCGTACTCAATGCGGCAAAGAGAAAAAGGACGTCGCGGGGATCGTCGATGCGGGTGCGAAAACGGATGATAGCCATTGCGCCAAAAACACCAAGTCCGCGTGCGAGGCTATCGCCGATGGCCATCATCACCATGGTCGTAACGACGGCACCGAGAACCAGTGCCTGAAAAAAATTCCTTGGATAATGATCGCCTGTGAACGTCAGCCGATGCGTGATGGCGATGATGCCGGCGAGCAAAAAGGCCCAGACAAATGAATAGGTTATGTTTATGATCTGCGGATATTCATAAACAGGCCCGTCGGGAAATAATTCAAACATGAAGTATAGGTCAGGTAAATTTAGTCGTTAGACGCGCCGGGCGAAGAAGTCGATAATTCCTGAAAACCGCCTGTGCCGTCGGGAACCCGTCCCTCCGATTTGTCGGCATTCTGCGGTCCAAACGTATGTTCATCGAT
>CBKWFZ010000870.1:0-2137 GCA_966673785.1 uncultured bacterium | reverse complement strand
GGTCGTTTGTCAATCATCTGACCGCTGCCGTTACACACCGAGCAGGTTGTAGTCGACACCATTTGACCGAGCATCGTATTTACCACCTTGCGCACCTGACCGGTACCCTGGCATGCCTGACAGGTCTTGTAGGTGACGCCCTCAGCCTGGACAAGCCGGTTGACCTTGATTTTTTTCTCCACCCCGTGAGCGATCTCTTCCAGGGTGAGCTTCAACTTGATGCGCAGGTTTGAACCTTTGCGCTGTCTCCGGCCTGTGCGACCGCCTCCGAAAAAGCTGTCAAACGGACTGCCGCCTCCGAAGATGTCACCGAACTGGCTGAATATATCATCCATGTTCATGTGGTGACCACTGTATCCACCGCCATTTCTCGAATGACCAAAGCGGTCGTAACGTTGCCGCTTTTCAGCGTCGCTTAATACCTCATATGCTTCTGCAGCCTCCTTAAACTTTTCCTCCGCTTCCTTGTCGCCCGGGTTTTTGTCCGGGTGAAATTGTATCGCGACCTTCCGGTACGCCTTCTTTATTTCCTCAGGTGAGGCGGTTTTGCTTACGCCCAGTATTTCGTAAAAATCTCTTTTGTTACTCATCGTATTGACTTTAGAGGTCGCACCTAGCTCCCAACGACCACTTTTGCAAACCTGATTACCTTTTCGTTGAGCAAATATCCCTTCTCGACAACATCGACCACCTTACCCTTGAGTTTTTCGTCGGGGGTGGGAACCTGCGTGATCGCTTCATGGAAGTCCGCGTCGAACTCACTGCCGGAACCGACATTCATGACTTTCACGCCATACTGGTCGAGCACTTTTTTCAGTTTGCTCTGTATCAGGAAAATACCTTCCAGTTCCTTGTCCTTGCTTTCTTTAAACGATTTCTCGGCGCGGTCAAAATCATCAACAACCGGCAAAAGGGCACGGATCAACTGCTCATTCGCGGATTGCGTCATTTCAATCTTCTCGCGCGCAGTGCGGCGCCGGAAATTTTCAAATTCGGAATAAAGCCTGATGTATTTGTCTTTCTGCTCCGCGAGCTCGTTCTGCAGTTTCAGATGTTCATTTTCCTCGCCTTCCGCCTGATTTTCTGACAGGTTTTCTGCCGTTTCTACGGCACTTTCCTTCACTTGTTCCTCCGTTGTTTTCGCTTCTTCTTTTTGATCTTTCTTTTCCATCACTTGTTAAGGCTTTTAAAATGAATAAACCGCAAATGTCAACAACTTTGCCAAAGGTGTAATCGTGCCAATGTGGCACATAACGCGTGGTCTACGCATGAAGGTGCTTCCACAGCAAATCTTTCAACTCGACGATCCCTTGTTGTGTTATGGCCGAGATGAATACAGCCGGAATGTCGTCCGGAAGCTCTTTTGCCATCGCCGTCCTGAGTTCTTCGTCGAGCATATCAGATTTTGATATTGCCAACACTCTTTTTTTGTCGAGTAGTTCCGGATTGTATTTTTTTAGTTCGTTAAGCAGGATCCGGTATTCCTCCCGTATGTCCTTTGCATCTGCCGGAATAAGGAAAAGCAGCAGGGAATTTCGTTCGATATGGCGCAAAAAGCGGATTCCAAGGCCTTTTCCCTCGGCAGCTCCTTCAATAATACCCGGTATGTCAGCGACAACGAATGACCGGTCGTCCCGATAAGGAACTACACCCAGATTGGGCGTAAGCGTTGTGAACGGATAGTCAGCGATTTTGGGCTTAGCGGCTGAAATAACAGATAACAAGGTTGACTTTCCTGCATTTGGAAAGCCGACGAGGCCCACGTCAGCGAGCAGTTTTAACTCCAGGACGACCCACTCTTCTCTTCCGGGTTCGCCCGGCTGTGCATATTGAGGCGCCTGATTGGTTGATGTCGCAAAATGCGCATTGCCTTTACCGCCGCGACCACCCGGTGTAAGCACCACACGCTGGTCGTGCTCGGTGATCTCGCAGATGACATTTCCGGTTTCAGCATTCCTGGCGACGGTACCAAGCGGTACGTCAATTATCTCGTCTTTTCCGTCTGCGCCCGTACGATCCTGTTCTTCACCAGGATTGCCGTTGCCGGCGATAACGTGTTTCCGGTATTTAAGATGGAGCAGCGTCCAGTGTTGCGAATTGCCACGCAAAATCACGTGGCCACCCCGGCCACCGTTTC
>CBKWFZ010000869.1:0-2138 GCA_966673785.1 uncultured bacterium | reverse complement strand
TGGAACGCCGGATGTCCTGATCAACTGTGTCGGGCAGATCGTACCCGAAAAGGGAAGCAGCTTTTACGCTGCTCACAACGGCATCACCACTCGCATTCTAGAAAACCGGGACCAGTTAGGCAATCCGCGGATCATCCAGATTTCAGCATTAGGCGCGTCAGTAAATCATCCCGTTGATTTTCTCAATACGAAAGGAATCGCGGATGACTTACTGCTTCAACATAGTAATACCGTCGTTATCCGGCCGTCGATCGTTTGTACCCCGGGAACGATGATCGTAAGAAAGATGCTTATGATTTCGCGTATCGCAAAGGTGTTATCCGGAGTCGTTCCGGTTCCAAAAGGCTTCCCTCACTCAAAGGTTCAGCCAGTTATGCCGCGTGATCTTGTCGATCTTGTGCATATGTTATGTGAGAGCAACGTGGAGGGGATCATTAGCATCGGCGGACCGGAGGTGCTTACGCTTAGGGAAATTATTATGCTGATGGCCAGGACGATTAACCTGCGTATGCGCTTGATGGAGATTCCCAGGATGTTTACGGACCCGATAATCGGAAAAATAATGAGTGCCCTGTTCCCCCGGTTAATCAGTTCCGCGCAGTATGACCTGCTGTTTGATGATAACGTTACCGATATCCGTGTTGCTGAAGCTCTGCTTGGCAGACGCCTCACTTCAACCCGGTCTTTTTTTGAAAAAGAATTCAGCTATGCCGCTCATTGAACTCACGACCCGTATACACGCCCCTGTGTTCCGTTGCTTTGACCTGGCGCGAAGCATTGACCTGCACAAAATCTCTACCGGCGGTTCCAATGAGGAGGCGATCGCCGGTGTTACGACGGGTTTGATCGGACCCAACGAGCAGGTCACCTGGTGCGCCCGCCATTTCGGGCTATGGCAAACGCTCACGTCACGGATAACGCGTTTCGAGCCTCCCTACCTCTTCCGCGATGAAATGGTGGACGGTCCGTTCAAATCGATCACGCATGATCACTGGTTTCGGGACTCGGGAGAGATTACGGTGATGCACGACTGGTTTCATTTTGAATCTCCCGGATGGATCGTGGGGATGGCTTTTAATCACATCGTTCTGATTTCCTATCTGCGCAGGCTGTTGTCGGAGCGAAATAAAGTTATAAAAGAGTTCGCGGAGGGAGATGGTTGGAAGCAAGTATTAAAAATGTAAACTATGAAGATGCCTGTGCTAACTGGTCGAATCGACCGTCGAATTTTGATCAACTATCGTGTGGCGCCGGAATGCGTTTCCGCGTTGTTGCCTGAGTTTCTTGAACCGCTGATCATTAACGGTTATGCAAGCGCCGGCATCTGTCTGTTGCGTTTGAAGGATGTAAGAGTCAAAGGTTTACCGGCTTTCGCTGGTGTGTCTTCCGAGAATGCTGCTCATCGTTTCCTCGTCCGGTTTCGCGGAAGTGACGAAAGATATGGTGTCTATATTCCACGGCGGGAGACGAATTCGCTGCTGAACGTATTCGTTGCCGGGAAGCTGTTTTCATGGCCTCATTATCCGGCCGATTTTCAGGTTGAAGAGGGCAGGGAGCTCTGCGTTTGTATGAGCAGTGACGATGGGCTTTCAAAGCTGAATATAAAGGCGTCACGGTGTGATCACTTTCCCGCCGATTCGATGTTCGACTCATTTGCAGACGCTTCGCGATGGTTTCAACGTTGTTCGATCGGTATCTCTCCTTCTGAAACCGCGGGTAGATTTATTTCCACGGAGCTGAAAACCAAAACGTGGACGATGAGTCCCCTGAAGATCACGGCACTGAAATCGAGTTACTTTGACAATAAGACAATGTTCCCGGCTGACGCACTCCATTTCGATAACGCGCTGCTGATGGAAGGCATCGAACATGAATGGGTGAATAGCCAGATGTGGTTATGGAGTTTCTCACAGAATGTATAGAGTATCACGCAAGAAATGCAGGAGATGTTTCTGTGACTTCTCTGTGTTTTCTGTGATTTCTGTGAGAGGATTGTTGATGGTGCTCAGGAACCCATGCTTTTTTTGTTTCGGTTTTCTTGTGCTTTATTTCGTTTGAACTCAATTCGCTCGCCCGGGTCCTTCGCGTGGGGCTTCACCCCACGCTATTGAGTGACGCCCCTTCAGGGCTGAATCGAG
>CBKWFZ010000868.1:0-2139 GCA_966673785.1 uncultured bacterium | reverse complement strand
CGGAACTTAACATTACGCTTAATTTTGACGGCGGTGACTGGCTTTATACGTTCAAGAAACTGAAGCTGTAATCCAGATTACTACCAAAATAACAAATACCCTGGCAAGTTGCCGGGGTATTTTTTTTGTATAGAACGTAGTGAATCCTGCAGAAGATGATGCATTCTTTTTGGTTGAGGCAGGGGCTACTTGTAAATAGAAATTTTTGATGTACAACAAGGGCATGTTGTCCTAGATAACGATAGGTTGTCAAGGGAACTGCCAGATATTATCCGATCAAGCCAAAACTCAGCTGGCCAATGATTCTTCAAAGTCATTATCTTTGCATCTGGTTAATTTCCGAATGATCTACGTCTCCCGTAAAGAACACTTCAACGCAGCCCACAAACTGTACAATCCCGCCTGGTCGGCCGAGAAGAACCGCGAGGTTTTCGGGCCATGCGCGAATGAGAACTGGCACGGCCATAATTTCGACCTGATTGTTACCGTCAAGGGAACGCCTGACCCGGATACTGGCTTCGTGGTTGACCTGAAAAAACTCAGCACGCTGATCCGGAATGAAGTCATCGAAAAGCTCGACCACAAGAACCTGAATACGGATGTTGACTTTATGGCCGGCAAGCTGTGCAGCTGCGAAACGCTGATCGTTGAGATCTGGAGGATACTTGAGCGAAACCTCCCTGCGATTACCAGGTCCGGCCGCCTCCACTGTTTACGACTTTATGAAACGCCGCGCAATTATGTTGAGTACTATGGCGAATAGCGCGTTCAATCAAACATTGCCCGTATGCGTTACTATCTGATCGCCGGCGAACGCTCGGGTGATCTACACGCCGGCAATCTTGTTCGTGAAATCTTCAAACGGGATCCGGATGCTGTTATACGCGGTTTCGGCGGTGAGTACATGCGTGATGCCGGCGTCGACCTCGCGGTGCACTACCGGGAGCTTGCTGTTATGGGGTTCTGGGAGGTCATCACAAGCCTGCGGAAGATTTCAGCATACCTTACCCGTTGTAAAAATGACATTGTTGATTTTCAACCGGATGTTGTGATCCTCGTCGATTTTGGCGGGTTTAATAAACGTATTGCGGCCTGGGCGAAAAAGCAGCCTACCATGCAGGTGTTTTATTATATCTCGCCAAAGGTATGGGCATGGAACCAGAAACGTGCCCTCAAACTAAAGGCGACGGTCGATCGCATGTTTGTCATCCTCCCGTTTGAGAAGGACTTTTACCGAAAGTTTGACTGGGATGTTGATTACGTTGGAAATCCCGTGCTTGATGCGGTCCGAAAGCACAGCAGGGATGACGGTTTTTTAGCGAAACACAAGCTTGCGGGCGACAAACCAATTATTGCCCTGTTACCCGGAAGCCGAAAACAGGAGGTAACGAATATCGGTTCGGTTATGGCCGGTGTGGTCAATCAGTTCCCGAATGTACAATTCGCTGTCGCGACGGTGAACAATCTGGAATCGCATGTGTACCAACCGTTCGTCGACGCCAACGTCACCCTTGTGAACGAAGATACGTACAACCTGCTTTCGTTCAGCAGGGCTGCCGTTGTAACGTCCGGAACGGCGACACTCGAAACCGCCCTTTTTATGGTGCCGCAGGTGGTTGTTTACATCACAAGCGGCTTCAGTTACGCGATCGCAAAAAGCCTGATCCAGGTACCCTTCATTTCCCTCGTTAACCTCATCGCCGGCAGGGAAGTAGTGAAAGAGTTGATTCAAAAAGATTTTACGGTTTCGCGGCTCTCGGAAGAGTTAAATAAGATACTGGCCGACGGCCCCGGGCGTAAGTCCATGCTCGAATCGTACCAGGCAATATACGATACGTTGAACATCGGATCCGCTTCAGAGAATGCTGCGGAGAAAATGATTGGCTATCTTTCTGTGAAGCGGCCCTGATCTCAGGCATCCGAAATTTTTGGCCATAACCATAGCCATCCTGCGCCAAGTAGAAAGGTCATATAGAACCAGAACGGATCGATCACTTCTTGACGCATGATGCTGCCGCCTTTAAGCGCCGACGTCGAACGCCGCATTGTCGCGGAGGAATAATTCGCTGCTTCAACGCCTATAAGTTCGTTTTCCAGGTGCACGTAGAACGGATACCGGGTTGAATCATTGACAAGAAT
>CBKWFZ010000867.1:0-2141 GCA_966673785.1 uncultured bacterium | reverse complement strand
GTGGCCCGGCGTGCGGCTGCCGAGCTGCCGGAAGCTCCGGATGTCCTCGATGCCAAAATTATTGTAGTACAATGCGTTGTTGACCTGATCAACCTCGACCGTCCGCGGGTTTGTAAGTCCGGTCACGAAATTTGTCGCGCCCGAAATCGATGACGTGCTGAGCGTTCCCACCCGTATGCGCCCGTTATTGCCTTCCGACCAGAAAACGCGTTGTGCGTTGACCAAATGAGATACAAGACTAATGGTTAGGAAAAGGAATATTCCGGCCTTTTTCATAGAGAAGCTGCAGGTTAGGGCAAAAGTGAGACCATTGATCCCGATGCAAAAATGAAAGGTAACCAATTTATTTCAAAAAGCGACGCCCGATTTTGAGCTAATTTGATAAGGACTATCTTCGCACCGCAACCGAAAACTAACGCTTATGCTACCCACCCATAATCCGACGACCATGCCCAGTTGGGGAAAACTCGAAATGCTTTTCCTGACGCTCCAGGCCACCCATCTGCGCGAGCTCTTTGAGGAAGATCCGGACCGCTTTAAGAATTTTCACCTAACGTTCGAAGACATCCTCGTGGATTATTCGAAGAACATCGTGAATGAAGAAGTGATGAAGGAGCTTTTTAATCTGGCTCACGACGTCGAACTGAAAGACGCAATCGAAGCGATGTTCCGTGGGGTAAAGATAAACCAGACTGAAAACCGGCAGGTGCTGCATATCGCATTGCGTAACCGGTCCAACACGCCGATTCTGGCGGATGGCGATGACGTGATGCCGGCCGTGAATGAAGTGCTTGACAAGATGAATGCATTTTCGCGGAAGATCCTGGACGGCACCTGGAAAGGATATTCCGGAAAGCGGATCACCGACATCGTGAATATCGGCATCGGCGGATCTGATCTCGGGCCGTATATGGTCACCGAGGCCCTACGCCCCTACTGGCAGACGGTTACACCGCATTTTGTTTCCAACGTAGACGGCACGCATCTTGCAGAAACGGTTCGCCGCCTCGATCCGGAGACGACGTTATTCATCATCGCGTCGAAAACGTTCACCACGCAGGAGACGATGACTAACGCTGAGACTGCACGCAAATGGTTTATGGACAAAACCGGCGGTAACGGCGAGGTGGCCAAACACTTCGTGGCTGTTTCGACAAATGAAAAGGCCGTTACCGACTTTGGCATCGCAGCCGAGAACATGTTTGTGTTCTGGGATTGGGTCGGCGGACGTTATTCGCTCTGGTCCTCCATCGGCTTGTCGATCGCCTGTACGATCGGGTTCGACAACTTCACGCAACTTCTCGACGGCGCGCATGCCATGGACCGCCATTTTCGCGACGAACCCTTCGAACGGAACATTCCGGTAGTGCTTGCGTTGATCGGTATCTGGTACAACAACTTCTTTGGCGCCGCGTCGGAAGCCATACTTCCTTACGATCAGTACATGCACCGCTTTGCTGCGTATTTCCAGCAGGGGAACATGGAGAGCAACGGAAAGTCTGTCGACCGCACGGGCAATCCTGTAGCGTACCAGACCGGCCCCATCATCTGGGGTGAACCCGGTACCAACGGGCAGCACGCTTTTTATCAGCTGATACACCAGGGTACGAAGATGATCCCGTGCGATTTTCTTGCACCTGTATTCTCACACAATCCCAGCGGCGATCACCACGAAAAGCTGTTGTCCAATTTCTTCGCACAGACAGAAGCGCTCATGAAAGGAAAGACGGCGGAAGAAGTTGAAGCGGAACTGACCAGCGCGGGCATGAGCCGGGAGGAGATTTCATTTCACCTTCCGTTCCGCGTATTCGAAGGCAACAGACCAAGTAACAGCATCTTGTTCAAACAACTGACACCCCGTACGCTGGGCAGTCTGATCGCCATGTATGAACACAAGATCTTTGTACAGGGTGTGATCTGGAATATCTTCAGCTTTGACCAGTGGGGCGTAGAACTGGGCAAAGTATTGGCGAAAAAAATCCTCCCCGAACTCTCAAACGACGCGGTTGCTTCATCACACGATGCATCAACAAATGGCTTGATTAATTATTTCAAACGTTTGAAGTTCAATTGATTAAATAAATAGTTGGAAACTAGATTCAGTCCGCTATTTTTGGTGGATTTTGCAAAAAATGAGCAAT
>CBKWFZ010000866.1:0-2146 GCA_966673785.1 uncultured bacterium | reverse complement strand
CTTTACGCCGGCATGGCGGATCACTTCCTTGTCGACCTGAGGCGCATCTGAGGCGTTACCCTCACCCGATCGTATATTCAACCACTACCGCCACTAAAGCACCGAGAACTGCCACGGCGAGCTTGCGTGCGTTGAAATGGTGCTCGGGGCTGCTTTCAAATACGATCGTTGTGGAAATGTGAAGGAAATTCCCGCACACCAATGCGTACAGGAATATCATCGCTTCCTGGGATACGATCTCGACCGATGCGAGATAGCTGTTGACCAGCAGTCCGATGGGAGCTGCAATCGAGAAACCGATCAAATGCGGCAGGGCGCGTCGTCTGGATCCAAGCTGAAACGCGAGCACTGTGACTAATGCAAAAGCCGCCGGCGCGCGATGAAGCGCGATACCGATCAAAACAGCATTCATGTCATAACCGAAGGCATGAGACGGCGGTTCAGCCAGCATCGCCCCTTCGAGAAACGCATGGATGCACAGGGCCGCGAGCAATACAAGCGCAGAAACGTTGCGCTGAGTTGAACTGTGAATATGAAGGTGGTCATGACCACCGTGCGCATGAATATGACCGTGTTCGACGCCGGAGGTGAAATACTCCAGGAATTGTTGGAGAAAAAAACCACCGAGCACACACAGACCGATCCACGGCCCCCCTACTGGCTGCGAATACAATTCAGGCAAGAGATGGATCACTGTGATGGCGAAGAGATACGCACCGGCAAAAACCAGAAGCAGTTTATAGTTCGTATTCTTCCCTTTGGGAACGAGATAAACGAGTGAGCCCGCAATGAGCGGTGTGAAAAACAGGACCAGCAGTTTCAGCGTCATAGACTTTGATCGTCTTGCTCAATAGTCAAAAATGGTTCTATTCCCGGAGTAGCATATGTATGAATCGCGCCGTCCTCACCCGAGTACATCAAAAAAGCGTCGATTTCAGATTGAGCTTTCAACAGTTCAATGGCTTGTTCATGGCCTAAAACCATCAGGGCCGTTCCCCAACAATCTGCCACCGTCGCATCCGGGGCAAAGACCGATGCGCTGAGAATCGCCTTACGCGACGGATATCCCGTACGCGGATCAATCGTGTGAGAATAGCGGACTCCGTCGACAATGTGATAATTGAAATAGTTTCCCGAGGTTGTAAATGACCGGTCCGACAACGTCACGTACGCCTTGAAGCGCTGATCCTCGGGCGTCGATGCCGGATCCAGGATACCAATCTGCCAGCGTGCACCGGTCTTCATATTTTTACCAACCGCCATACCTTCTCCCCCCAGTTCAACCAGCATGTTCCGGATACCCTTCTCACGAAGAAACGCGGTAATAACATCCGCACCATAGCCTTGTCCGATGCCTCCGAAGTCCAGCTGCATGCGCGAATCTGTCTTGGTCACGCTGTCATCTGCAAGCCTTATCCTGTCATAACCGACCAGCGATCTGAGTGAATCGATCACCGCAGAATCTGGATTGATCCGTTTTGCCGGACCGAAGCCCCAGGCATTGACCAATGGGTTTACCGTTGGATCAAACGCGCCTTTACTAGCCTCATACACACGTTTGGCTACGCGCAAAGGAGGCAGGAAGTAAGGTTGCCGTACCGGTATGCCATCGGTGCTACGGTTGAACAAGGATACTTCCGACGACGAATCGTAGTTGTTGATCGATCGGTTAACCTCACGCAGCAATGAGTCGACCTCCTTCTGAAAATCCCTTCCTTCATCATCGAAATAGGTGATGTGATACGTCGTCCCCATCGTCCGGCCCTCCAGTTTCAGCGGCTCCCGAACAGCATGCTGCTTTCGGTAGAAATAAACCAGAAGGATTGCCGTCATTAAAACAACACTGTAGATTATATTTTTTTTGCGGTCGTCCATTGCACAATTCGTGGGCGAAAGATAAAAAATTGAAGCGGAACACCGTATTGCGCGACGACCGGTAATTCTGTTGTGAAATAAATTGTTCATTTTTGCTATTCGGGGACAGGTACAAATAACGTCCGGGATAATCATGCGAGAAGATTATTTGAATGGTGAGGCCGAAGGACTGAATGCTGCCGAAAAGGAATTCGAGAAGGCGCTGAGACCGCTTTCTTTCGAGGATTTCACAGGCCAGCAGAAAGTCGTCGACAACATCAGGGTATTTGTG
>CBKWFZ010000865.1:0-2151 GCA_966673785.1 uncultured bacterium | reverse complement strand
AACTTGTCGAATTGATCGGGTAGCGCTGTAAGAGAAGCGCTGTTCAATCTGAAAGTCTCCAGCGCACGTAATTGATAAAAGCTGTCCGGGAGCAACGCGCCGGCTGACAGGCTTAAAGAAAGGTCTTTTAGCTTTTGCAAATTAGCAAAGTGATGAGGTATTCCGGTAAGCGGGGTTCCTTCAAGATGGAGGCTTTGCAGTTGTGTCAGGTTGGAAGTCGCCGCGGGCAATTTGCTAAGGGCAGTGCGACTCAAATCGAGATGCGTGAGGTTTGCGAGGAGACCAAGATCTTCCGGCAGCTCGGATAACGGTGTATCATTAAGTGCTAATGTTTCCAGCGCAGTTAGCCGAAAGAATCCTGGCGGAAGTTTCGTGAATTTCGAATGGCCAAAATCAATATGACGAAGGTTCGTTAACGCAGCAATCTCATCCGGCAGTTCTGCATAGAAAAATGGTATCCGAAGTTTATGTAATCCGGTGTGTTGACACAACATAAGCACCCAACTCCTGTATCCATTACGGCCCCATGACCTTGTGTATGTTTCAGGATTCTGAAAAATACTGGAATCCTGCATGACAAACTTGGTCAATCCCAGCTCGAGAGCGTGCAACGAGGTTTTGTATTCGTCGAATGAGACTTTAATGAAAACCTTGTCCAGGATTCTTCCACCGAAATTGATCAGCACAGTAAGATCAGGAAGACCCGGTTGCAGGTTCGAAGTATCTGTCAGGAAATTCAGCCAATCAATGAAAGACTCACCGTTCTCAATTGTGATGTGATGGACACCGCCCTTCCGAAGAATTTCGTGCTTGACTCCGTTTCGCTGCTCCCGGTCAGGGAAGCGCGCGATCGGATTGTTCTGTACGAAGAGGCGACCGGTCTGGTAAAAATCATTTAACGCAACAGGTACATCAGCGATCGAATTATTATTCAGATCGAGAAATTCCAAATCGCGAAGCTTGAAGGTATCTTCCGGAATTTGTTCAATGGCGTTGTTGCTGAGGTCAAGCCATTTAAGACGAGGAAGCGATAAGCAGAATTCCATACTTGTTACTCCCAACCCCGGAAGTGATACGTGAGTTAGCGTCTTAACATTCCTCAGCGATTCACAGATGCCGGTACGTTCGGATTCCGTCATGGTGCATCTTCCGGTGATGAGCGTCTCAAGATTTTGAAATCTGGAAAGGACGTGGATAAATGCAGCAGGGCAGTTGGTGTTCAATTCTCTCAATGCCGGCGCATTTGCGTTGGTGAAGTTGAAGGGCGTATGTGTTTCAGATGAACGAAAGCAGAGGTATTCGAGCGCCGGGAAATCCAGGAAGTCATCCGGAGCAGACCGTGCATCGGTGATACTTAGAAGCCTTAAGTTGGTTAGCCGTGTAATTTCAGCAGGAACATCAAACGCGGGACAACGGCAGGTCAGTGATGTCAACCACCGGAGGCTTCCCAGTACAGCAGGAGTGCAGGGCTGATTGTATGTCAGGCTCGTGAGCGATGGCATCCTGCCGAGTTGAGCAGGTACTTCGGGGAGATCACAGTCCGTGATATCACGGTCCGTCAACGCGGATAATCGATAGAAGCTCGGCGGCAATTGCAGAAGCTTTGATCCCTTGAGCCGAACAATTTTCAGATCTGGCAAATGATCGAAAAGGTCTGGCAATTCGGTGTTCAGGAAACCAACATCGAGATGTTCCAGGCTGGTGTTCAGAAAAAGATTCGATATCCATTCCCTGAGGCGCGGCGGACGATTTGATTCCGTGGAGTCTGCCAAGAAAACTTTTACCCCCGACTCGAACGAACATTTCAACTCCACGCGCAATAGCCTCAGCGAACACATTGCCTCGTCAAAGCAAACGGAGACCTTGAAAGAACCCCAGCCGTATTGGGAACTAAAGCAACTCACCGACAGCGCCGGTAATCCTGGCCGGAGGTTGGCCGGGTCGGTTAGAAAATGCAACCAGTTTTCGAGACTGTCATGGTGCTCCAGGTATTCCCCGCCTTTCAGGAGGACCTGATCTTTACTTCCGGTTTCTTTCGACATCGGGCTGGTTATTGGTTTGTCCAGGTTAGTCTGCCACTGCACTTTCCGCGCTCAGCCTGCTGTCTGGAAATTGTCTGATTGAAAACCTGTGAACATGCAAAGGATTTGT
>CBKWFZ010000864.1:0-2152 GCA_966673785.1 uncultured bacterium | reverse complement strand
CCACCGGATCGTAATAATAGCGTTCAAACATGGCGTAGCAATCACCTGGGTCCGGCACGAGCTTGCATCGGCGCAAGAGTTCCACGCCGGATAGTGGTTCGTCGCCCGTGGTGCACTGGCTAAGAAGCGCGCAAGCAATCACGAGAACCCGGGATACAACAATTGATCTCTGCTTCATGTCATTTGGACACACGTTTCGGCAAAGCGGTTGTAATGGCAAATCAGAATGTATTTCCGTTCCCTAACCGGAGCCTGAGTTGAGTTACGCCGTTTTAACCGCAAGGACGGAAGGCGCAAGTACGCGCAACGATGAAATTGCGCGGATCGTGATTACTGTCGTTGGCTGGGGCGGCGGCTGCCCCGCAGTACCTTGTCCCGCCATCAATCAATGAAGTATGAAAACGGAGAGGGAAAAAATGCTCGCCGGCGAACTGTATGATCCGCTTGACGCGGATCTTGCCCGCGACCGGATGCAAACGCGACTGCTGATCAAGTCACTCAATGACACACGTGAAGACGATGCCGAAGCAAGAGCAAAGATTCTGCACGAGCTGATTCCAAACGCGCAGGACGGACTCTGGCTGCAGCCGCCTTTCTTCTGCGACTACGGCTATAACATGATCGTCGGACAAAAGGTATTTTTCAATTTCAACTGCGTTGTGCTTGATGTCACCTATGTAACTATCGGTGATCGTACAATGTTTGGTCCCAACGTGCAAATCTATACGGCCACTCACCCGCTCGACCACGTGGCGCGCGCCTCCGGTGTGGAGTACGCGAAACCTGTTCATATTGGTAGCGATGTCTGGGTCGGGGGCAGCGCCGTGATTTGTCCCGGTGTGCGAATAGGTGACCGCACTGTCATCGGCGCCGGCAGCGTTGTGACCAAAGACATTCCATCAGACGTCTTCGCCGCCGGAAATCCATGCCGGATAATCCGTAACCTTACCGAACCAACATATAAAACCTGAAGCGCGGGCTTTCTTACTCGTCGGTGCGGAAAGGCGATGCCGGTAAACCTTCCTTGTTGTACAGGTTAGCACAATCAGGATTGTCAGCCCACGCATACCGCACGTATTTTGGCGCCGCAACCGCGTCACTCCTTACGACGACGGTGTTACCACGGATCGTTGCATTCGCCCAGACAAACTTCTTATCATCGCCGGCGATAGCGAAATGACAAAGCGGATTGCCATCACCGCTGCTCAGACCACTACCGGTGTGATCGAATTCGAGAACGATGCTATCGCCTGCGACCTTCGAATCTTTGAGTACGGGACCAGACCAAACCACGTCGCGATCGCCATACGCGATATGCCGCGCGGCCAGCGCCAGCCTATCCCCTATCGGTTTCTTGTTTCCCGGGTGAATATCGTTCCATTCACCAAGGTCAATCGTTACTACCATTCCCGCCCGTGCGACGTCCATGGCAACTGCCTGGGCCTCCCGCAGCCTCGCCCATTCGCTCTCCACCGGCGAGTAGTCAACCTCCTGAAAGTTCGGAAGCTGTACGGCGAGAAACGGCGCGTCGTCTTTATTCCACTGATTTCGCCAGTCACTGATCAATGCCGGGAGCAACTTCTTATATTGATCCGACCGGCCCACGTTGCTTTCACCCTGGTACCACACAAAGCCTTTTACTGCAAAATTGATAAGCGTAGCAACCATTCCATTATAAAGAGCGGAAGGTTGGTTTTGTCCGGAGAATCCCGGTGGACTCTTACGCGAGGGGTCGAACACAAGACCGACCTTATAGTTCCAATAGCCTGTGAGGTCAACGGTATCGCTGTCTGTCGCGATATAATACGGTTTGTCCGGCACAAACCCGCCCTTACCACCATAGTTGACGACGCGCACAACGATGGTGTTCTTCCCGGCTTTCAGTACTCCTGCCGGAACGGTATACCGGCGTTGGGGATACTGATAACCCGTGTTGCCCACCTGTGTGCCGTTCACATACACGTTGTCAGCGTCAACAATGCGTCCCATAGCCAGACGCGCGGGTTTGCCCGTCATCGCGGCGGGTAACTCAACTTCCCTCCGGTACCACACAACGCCATCGAGCCGGCTCGTTCCCTGATCCTCCCAATAGCCGGGTATGCTTATTCGGTTCCAGTCCGCTGGCGAATAACCGGCATCAAACCACGGTGGC
>CBKWFZ010000863.1:0-2155 GCA_966673785.1 uncultured bacterium | reverse complement strand
ATTTGCGAAAACGGAATTTAAAACCCTATTTTAGGGCGTCTCCGACGGGAAAAGGTTCCGATGGAGCAACTAAACCTAAACACCGCCTTGCCTGGATGACTATCTCTGAACGTCTGCGCGAAATCCGTTCTGGCTTTTCCAATACCTTCTGGACCGCCAATATCCTTGAACTCTTTGAACGCCTTGCCTTCTACGGCTCGAAAGCAATTCTGGTCGTATTTCTGCTCGAACGGGTTGGCCTGAATGATGCCGGCGCGCTTGCAGGGATTTACACGGGACTCATCTATTTCCTTCCACCAATCGCGGGTGTTTTTGTTGACAAGTTTGGTTTTAAGAAGACACTGGCGGCGTGCTTTTTCATTTTCGCCATTGGATATTTCCTCATAGGCCTCGCCGGTATGGAGATGGGTAAACCCATGATGGACGCCATGGGCGCGCGAAACTACGTCTTGTTCGCATTGATATTCACAGCCATCGGTGGATCGCTGATCAAGCCCTGCATAGTGGTGACCGTTGCTTACTCCTCAACGCCGGACACCAAAGCTTTGGGATTCTCTATATACTACACACTTGTAAACTTCGGTGGAGCAATCGGTCCACTGCTTGCGCTCCCCATCAGGCTTAACCTGGGCATTGAATATGTGCTCGTTATGTCTGCAATAACCTCCGCACTGATGCTTTTCGGTACACTCATTTTTTTCAGGGAGCCGGTGCCGCCGGATGGACCGGGTGAACAACGAACTTTTGCAAAAGTCTTCGGTGCCATGCTGCTGGTGTTTAAGAATCTGCGTTTCATGTCATTTCTGGTCATCTTCTCGGGCTTCTGGCTGATGTTCTGGCACATCTTCTATCTGGTTCCGGTCTTTGGAACAGACGTGCTAAACTTCAAGGAATTCGAGCTGCTGGAAACTGTTGACGCGGTGTGCATCATCATCCTTACAGTGCCGGTTACGGCGCTCGCAAAGAAGCTTAAGCCAATCACTGCCATGACGTTAGGCTTCCTCATTGCAAGTGTCTCGTGGATTATCATGGGTGCATTCCTGACGCTGGCCGCAACCATCATTGCCATTGCCATCTATGCGCTTGGAGAAGCCCTTCAGTCACCCCGTTATTATGAGTACGTCAGCAACCTCGCGCCACGGGGACAGATCGGAACTTTCATGGGTTTTGCGTTCCTTCCGGTAGCGATCGGTGCATTCGGTGCCGGGTTCACGTCGGACTGGCTCCGGATCAATTACCTGGAAAGTAATCCCGGACTGATGTGGTTCATCGTTGCGGGCTTTGGATTCGTGGCGACGGCTCTGATGCTGCTTTACAATCAGTTCATCGCACCTAAACAAACGACTTAATATCATTACCTTAACCTATTGACTTCCATGGAAGTAAAACGCACGTTCCGCCCGTATGTAGCGCCTGAGCAAAACATCGCCGAGTTCACCTGGAAATCGGTCATCTTCGGGTCCTTGTTTGGAATACTCTTCGGGTCCTCCACCGTTTACCTGGCCCTTAAAGCGGGACTTACGGTCTCTGCGTCCATTCCGATCGCTGTGATTGCCATTACCCTGGGACGGAAATTTCTGAAGACCACGATCCTCGAAAACAATATCATCCAGACGACGGGATCAGCAGGGGAATCGATCGCCGCCGGTGTTGTCTTCACATTGCCCGGCTTTCTGTTTCTATCGCCTGGCGAAAACGGAGAAAGCGTCGGGGCGAATTATTTCAATTACCTCACCATTACCATCCTGGCCGCCTTCGGAGGAATGCTGGGTACACTCATGATGATCCCACTGCGCCGATCACTCATCGTTAAAGAACATGATACATTGCCTTATCCGGAAGGTACGGCGTGTGCCGCGGTGCTACAGGCAGGCGAAAAGGGAGGGGAGTTTGCGAAGACTGCTTTTATGGGCATGGGGGTCGCATTCGGATACGCCATACTTCAGAAGATTGTGCACGTCATCGCCGAGACCCCGGCCTACGTAACACGGGCGACAAACAAGTTCTGGCCCAGCGCAACCGTAAACGGCGAGATTACACCGGAATACCTTGGAGTCGGTTACATCATTGGACCGCGCATTGCCGGCGTATTGGTCGCCGGTTCGGTCCTGGCATGGTGGGCAGTAATCCCACTGCTCGCGACAGTCGTGAATCC